>JAVEEG010000237.1 GCA_030840585.1 Frankiaceae bacterium
GCATGCCGTCGCGCACCTCGCCGGTCGGCTGCCAATGTGACGCCGCGAACATCAGGTCGGCCGCGCCGGTCGTGTGCGCGGACTGGCGGATGTCGGCCGCGCCCAGCGGGTACCAGACGGGGTCGCAGCAGGCACCGCACGCCGAGCACACCGCCACGACCGGCAGGATAGGCCGATGGTCGACGTACCGGAGTGGCTGTCCAGCACTCTCGCCGCCGACGGCGCGGCCGGCGCGGGAACGTTGCCCCACTGGATCCGTGCGCTGTCACCGGATGCGACCGTTGCCGGGCCGGCCTTGGTCGTGGCGTTGGCGAGGGACGACAACACGCCGATGCGCGCCGTTCCCGGTGCGGTGACGCAGCCGGGCACGGTGCTCGTGGTCGCCGGCGCGAGCGAATCCCCTACGGCGGTGCTGGGTGATCTGGTCGCGGCCGATCTGCTCGCGGCCGGCATCGTCGGCGTCGTCACCGACGGACTCATCCGTGACTCGCGGGCGGTCGCGAAACTCGGGTTGCCGGTGTGGGCCCGCGGCGTGACGCCGGTTGCGAGCCGCAAGGACGGCGCCGGCTCGATAGGCGGGCACGTGACGATCGGCGGGGTCGACGTACGCGACGGTGACATCGTCGTGGCCGACGCGGACGGGGTCGTCGTATGGCCGGCGGAACGGTACGACGAATACCTCGCCGCGGCCGATGCGAAGCGACGGCAGGACGAAAGCCGCGTGCGGTAATCCGCTTCGAAATGTCGGTGCCGTAAGGCATCGTGGGGGCATGGCCTTCAGTCGTTACCGCGAGGTGCTGCGCGCCCCGGGGATCCTGCGACTGGTGGTCCTCACGCTGATCGCGCGGGCGCCGAACGGCATGTCCAGCCTCGGCATCCTGTTGCTCGTCTCGCCGCGACACGGCTACGGTCACGCCGGCCTCGTCGTCGGCACATATGTCGCCGTCGTCGGCCTGTGCGCGCCGCTGTCGACGCGGCTGTGCGGGCGGCTCGGGCTGCGGCGGGTGCTGCCGGCGATGGCGGCCGGCTACTGCGCCGCGATGGTCGGTCTCGCGGTCGTGTCGGACGGGCCGTTCGCCGGCTTGCTCGCGTGCGCGGTCGCCGCTGGCGTTGCGCAACCGCCGATCGTCGCGCTCGTTCGCGGGCTGTGGCCGCGGCTGTTCCCGCCCGAGCAGGTGCCGGTCCTCTACGGGCTGGAAGCGACCGCGCAGGAGCTGGTGTTCGTCTTCGGCCCGGCGCTGGTCGCGTTGATCGCCGCGGTCGCCGGCGCCCGGGTTGCGGTGGTGACGACCGGCGTGATCGCGCTGGTCGGTACGGCCGGGCTGGCCGCGTCGCCGCTGGTGACCAATCCACCGGCCAGTCCGGGCGGGCGGCGCCGGGTGCTGACCCGCCGGCTGGCGGTGCTGGTCGCGCTCGGGCTGACGTGCACGGTCGGTTTCAACATGGTCGACATCGGCGTGATCGCGTTCATGAGCGGCCGGCATGCCGGGGCCGCGTCGGGCGTTGCGCTGTCGCTCTGGGCGGTCGGATCGATGGTCGGCGGGCTGTTCTTCGGGGCGGCGCGCCGTACTGCGGATAGCCGCGGTGTCGCGCTGTCGGTGGTGGCCGTGGCGATCGGCATCGCGTTGCTCGCGGCTGCGCCCGGACGGGTCGGTCTCGTCGTCATTCTGTTCGCGGGCGGCGCGGCGATCGCGCCCGCGTTCGCCCGGCTCTACGGGCTGGTCGCGGCCGACGTACCGGAGTCGGCGACGGCGGAGGCGTTCGCCTGGCTGGGCGTCGGGTTCCTGGCCGGTGCATCGCTCGGCGCTGCGGTCGGCGGGTTCACGGTCGAGGTGTTCGGGCCGCGGGCGACGTTCCTGTTCGCGGCGGCGCTACCGGCCGCGTTCGCCGTAGCGATGGTCGTCGCGGACCATTTCCGGTTACGGCGTGATGCGGCCGGGCCGGCGGTCAGCGGCGGCTCGTGCCAGCCATCACCCGCGCGATGAGCAGGCCACCGACGAGGTAGACGGCGGCGGCGATGCCCCAGTTGATCCAGAGATGCCGGATGCCGTGCGCGTTGACGACGTTGTGGAACGGTGTCGTGAGCCATGCGCCGGCGTCCTTCACCCAGCGCACGGCCGAGCCGGTGGTGTGCGGCGCGTAGACGTCCAGCAGGATGGCCGCGCCGATGATGAGGGCGACGATCACGGCGGCGGCGGCGATGAGTGCGGCGAGCCGGGACAGGGCGAACGAGCCACGTGGGCGCGAGGCGACGAGAGTCATTGCGAAACCTCCGTGTTGTAGCGGCCTGTCCGGCCGGCCCGGGTGGGCCGGAATCTCTCGTTCGGTCTGCCCGTTACCGTTGTGTTCATCCATCGCGGAGGAGTTACACCATGCTGTTCTCCCGCCAGAAGACCCAGATGATCGCCGCCGAGGACGCGCTGCCCGGGCGGACCGAGCGGCCCTTCGCGGTGCCGTCGCGTCACTTTGTGCTGGGGACGCTGCTCGAGGGTGAGCCGGGGGAGACCGCGTACTTCGGGCTCGGGTGTTTCTGGGGCGCGGAGCGGCGGTTCTGGGAGACGCCGGGTGTCGTCTCGACGGCGGCCGGTTACCAAGGTGGCTTTACGCCGAACCCAACGTACGAGGAAGTCTGCTCGGCGAAGACCGGGCACGCCGAGGTCGTGAAGGTCGTCTTCGATCCGGCTCGGATTTCTTATGCCGACTTGCTGCGCGTGTTCTGGGAATCGCACGACCCGACGCAGGGGATGAAGCAGGGGGGTGACGTCGGGACGCAGTATCGGTCGGCCATCTATGTGACGTCGGACGCGCAGAAGCAGGCGGCGCTCGAGAGCCGGGACGCCTTCCAGCCGGTGTTGGCCAGTGGTGGGTACGGCGACATCACGACCGAGATCGCGGACGCCGGCGAGTTCTACTACGCCGAGGACTACCACCAGCAGTATTTAGCTAAGGTAAGAAATGGCTACTGCGGCTTGGGAGGAACCGGGCTCTCATGCCCAGTGGGCGTGGCGAAGGCGCCGGAGGCTTCTGCCGAATTACGGCCGGACAGGGCCTAAAGATCGAACGCAAGCTGCGCCTGTTCTTTCAACTGGGCGTAGACGGCCCGCACTGCCCGATCGCATGGTTTCAAATCCGGGACAAAGACTTCTATTGGGGCCCAGGCGAAGACGGCGCAGACCTGGCCGGACAACCGTTCAACGGCACCTCGGCAAAGATCACCACTCCCGAAGACTTTGAGCGCATCGCGCGAGCGGTCTGGAAAGCGTCCCACCATGCATCGGGCGTCGTGCACGTGACTGGTGGCTCTGAAAGGCAGACGCGCACCGATGTCTGGGGTTGTCCTCTGACTTCCGTCTCTAATCCGACCCGTTTCGCGGCTGTCTTTACCAAGCACCCGGTACACATGCCGACGTACCAGCGATCACTGACTCGGCGCCGGTCGGCGGCCATGGTGCTGAGGCTCCCGGAAGAGCGTTGGGCGGTAAGGCATTACTTGGAGTTCTTCCTGACGCCGGCTGGAACGTTCTCGGCAGTGCCGACGATGCTCCAGATGGAGCCCAAGCGCTCCGTTGAACCGCCACTCTCGCAATCATTTGGCGAAGACGTCGACCTAGTACTGCTCGTGCGTCATTACGCCGTTGGCGGAGAGATGAGCGCTTGGAAGCCAACCGCCAGTATCTGGCTCGTCCTGGACCCGGCTAGCCCCGAAGACGGAGCGCCTAGTTAGTCCGACTGGGCCCCGGGCCATGTTGGCTCGCGCCAAGTGCACGTACGTTCCGAGCAACTGGAAGGTCGGTGACGTGGCGATCGCGACGAGGGCCGCAACGGCTGCAGCGATCACCGACGCGCTGGGGGCTAGCACCAGCAGAACTTGGCCAAGAACCCCAACTTATTGCGGGCTTGTTGGCACGGGCATGTCGTGTCCCGTCGGTGTCGCGAAGGCAACCGAGATTGCTGCCGTATAGCCGGCGTCGTTGTCCCCGCGACACCCGGCCGATCCGTAATCAGGGATACACAACTCTTAGCCGCATACGCAGCAGCGATTGAACGAATGCCTATACAGCGGCTTGCACCGAAGCACGGACGAGTGCGTGCGTGCCCAGGAGAAGAACCGGGTGTCACAGTCAGGCGCATCGCTCTGAGTTGACCGGCTGGGTTAGATGAGCCCGAAGACCTTGGCGATCGCTTCGTCGAGCCGAGCGATGGCCTGAGCGGAGACAGGGCCGAGCAGGCGTCCGGCCCGCAATTCTTCTGTGGTGATCGGGAAGATTAAGTCGGTTACGACGATGCCGACGACCGGTTCGGCGTTACCCAACTCGACTGTCGTCTCAAGCAGGTCATAGGCGAAGCCCATACTGAGAACGGGCGCGGCGAGAACGCTCGGCCATTCGGCGTTACGAGTGTCCGAGGACACGATGACGACCGAGCCGGAACGCTCCGCGAACGTTCCCTCGTACACCTCGCCACGGCGGGCCAGCGCTACCCTCCCTAGACCGATTCGGATGAGGCCGGGGCGCCAGCTACCAGCGCTCGCATCGCCGACCCGCCCATAGCGATTACGGACTTGTCATCGAAGGCGTTTGAGATGACGTCGCGCGTCAGGCGATACTGCTGGGCGCGCTTGGCCTGCTGGACTTGGACGAGCCCCACCAGCGCGAGTCGTCGGACGGCTTCAGAGAACGAGGAGACTTCTTCGTCCCCAAAGGCCAAGCCCAGCATTGTGCCGCTCAGACCGCCCAGGAGCGCCGAACGCAGCAACGGCGCCGCTTCGGCATCGCCAACGAGCTGCTCGATCTCTTCCACTTCGCGCGGGCTGAAGCCGATCGTCTTGCGCTCCATTACGGCCACTGCACCTCCTAGTGCGTCGGAGATTGCATCACCTTTCGATGCGTACATCGACTCACAAACTACGGTACCTTAGGCATTCATGCCGGGCAACAATCAGAGCGCTCCAGCTTCGAAATGGGCCAAAGCGGCCCAGGTCGTGCTGTTCCTGGCGGCCTTGGCGCTGCTGGGTCTGCACACCGACCAGAGTGATCTGACTGATCGCGGCATTAAGGTCCAGATCGACTCGACCAGCCTCGCGCTACTGGCCCTGATGGCCGTCGCGATCTTGCTTCCCCGTCTGAGGAGCATCAAGGCAGGCACGGTTGAGGCCGCCTTCGACGCCGCCGCCCGCGCGGGAGAGAGCGCGGCGGCCGCGGCCCAACCTGACGACCTCACCGGCCTTGCTGCCGCGACCGCGCCTGCCGCAGCCGCCGGGACCCCCGCCGAAAGCCAGTCGGTCGCTGGCGCGCTGACCGCCGCAATCGAGAACCCACTCGTCTCGATCGAAGCGTCGCGACGAGCGCTCGCTGCCGACCTGCGTGAGCTGGCGGCTGCGGTGAAGCTGGACCAGCCCCCCACGGAAATGGCCGAGCTGGGCAAACAACTGAAGGAACAAGGCGCGCTGCCGGACAAAGCAGCGGCGGCCATCACTGACCTCGTCAATGCGATTCGGCAAGCGAAGCTGGCCCAGGGACCGCTGCCCCCAGGTGTCGCGGTGGAGGTCGACACCGCAACTCAGATACTCCGCAGTGTTATTCGGAGGGCGATTACGGAGGCCACCACGCCAGCGAGCGTCCCGGCAATCGAGACCGCGCCGGCAACGCAGGCCGGGGCAACCGAGACCGCGCCGACTGCGGGGGCGCCGGCTGCCGCGGAAGGCCCCGATGCGTGCTAGCAGTAGCTTGCTCGCAATCCATCCTTCTAGGTATTGCGGACTCGGTGGGGCCGGGCACTTCCTTCCTGGTCGGGTGGCGAAAGCGCCGGAACCCACTGCCGAGCGACCGGCGTTGCACCGCGCTCAAGCACGGCCGGTGCGCCAGCTAACCGTCGCGCCGTTGCGCGACAACCGGTTGACCTCCATAACAGCAGAGGGGAGTGCTGGGACACCGCTCCGTGGTAGACGAATGTCATGACGAACTTCACGGTGTTCACCCATGATGAGTCCGAGTATCCGTGCAGCGGAAACTCGAGATACAAAGTGCTGGACAGCGGCGCGCGTCAGCTGGACCGCGACGCTGCCGACAGCTTCGCTCCACGCATCGTGTTCAGCCCGAGCCACTGGCTGCGCGTTGAGGATCGTGAGCTGCCTCGGGGCGGCGGCTTGATCGCGTAGCGCGTCAATTGCGCAACACTGAGTGACGTTCGCGATCGGCCCGGACGCCGATGCGCGCCATGGCCCGTCCTAGCGGAGCGCAGTCGCTGCCTGCTTTCGCGGGTCCGGCAGCATTTTGCGCATGCCTCTGAAACTGCTCACAGAGCCCTTACTGGGCGCGGCTGCTCAAACCTCCGGCGGTAGCCCGCACGACGATGCCATCCTCATTGCGGTCATTGCAGCCGTTAGCGCCCTAGCCGGTGTCGTCCTCAGCACTGCGGGTGGATTCGTAGGCGCATGGTTGCAGCGCCGATCAGACCGGTTGCGCGATCGACAGTCGCGGCAGCATGAGTACGCAATGTCGCTCCGGAGTGATTTACGACAAGTGCTGGCACGGGTCCTCGTGTCAATGAATGACGTCTGGATCTGGTGCATTGATCAGCACAAGAGCGGCACGGCGCCTTCGCATGATCTTGTGGCGGGACATCTTCGGGATCTCAGCACCGCGCTACGTGAAGCGCGTCTGCTTGTCGAGGATGACGATGCGCTGGAGCACACAAGCAAGGCTGTCGATGACGATCTGATGGCCCTTTGGCAAGTGATGGCAGCACAGGGCGCCGCCTCACCAGCGCTCGTCCGGAGGCTCATCGACGACTTCGTCGACGAGCGCGCGCGGGCAGAGGCAGAGATGCGTGCGCTACTGCGCCCGGTGGCAAACTCCGGTTGAAGCCTACGGTCGACCGCGTTCGAGCCGAGGTTATGACGGAACGCCAGCGCTGTTACCTGCTGCTTGCCATCGCGTTTTCTATGCCGTCGGCTGACACCAGCAGTACCTTGCTCGCAATCCTTCTTGGTACCGGGGGCTCGGTGGAAGACGGGCCTGTCTTGCCCAGTCGGAGTCGCGAAGACGAACGGCTAGAACGCATCCTCCACCCGATTCTTTGACATACCTCGGAATTACCGCGCGCTCTACTGGCATGTGCGAAACAGCCCGCTCCTGGACCACAGGCGGGCACCGCCCTTGCCACGGTGGATGGATCGAGGCCTATTCCAAGTTGTCGGGCCCAGTCGCCGTCCTTTCAGGGCACTCCCTCGCTAACGCTCCAGATCACTTCGCTCGCTATGGAAGAGGCGCTTCACTGCAGCATCTAGGTCGCTCAGCATGTCCCTGACTTGGACCAATGTCGGTGTCGGCGTCCCGAAGTTCCGCCGGGGGCCGTTTATCCATGCGTCCACATAATCAAGATCGAACCAGGTATCCCCCGCGGCATCGCTGACCTGGGCGGAACCGAGTAATTGGATGACGTCGAGCTCCTTCCTCACCTCGCCCACGCCGCTATGCAGCTCACGCCGGAGTCGCACGTCTCCTGGTGTGTCGAGGGCCTGCTCAGCGAGTGCCCAGACCGTACGGGCCGTAGAAAGATACTCGCTGTAGGCCGCCTGCCGCCCCTGGTAAATGCGGTCAGCGCGCTGCTGGTCGGCCTCTTGTCCAAGAGTCATTCGAGTGGTCGCGACGGATGCGCCGACGCCGATCACAACGCCTGCAAGGGCGAACACTCCAGAGATGATCACGGTGCGTACGTCGGACTTCATTCGCTAAGTCTCCTGCGCCGTTCCACCACGACGCCAGCAATGACGTTCGCCGTTGCGCGTGCGAGTGCGTTGCGAGAACCCACGGCCGGTTAGCCGGCGGGTGGTCGCTCGGCCAGCTGCCCCAGGATTCAGTCGCGTTGGCACCACGCCCGGTCACCGCTCTCGCCTGGCCTAGCCCACTCCGGCGACGCGCTAGTCGAGTCCTTCTTTGAAGGTGGCGCGGTCGCGATAGATGAGTCCGACCTCGTAAGTGCCGTTGTTCGACGCCGGACGCTGGCACCAGCAGTACCTCGCGAAGAACCCGAACGGCTACTGCGGGTTGGGCGGAACCGGGATGTCGTGTCCGGTTGGCGTGGCCAAGACGTCGGAGACGTCCGCCCAAATAGACGGCGTTAGTTCGCCTCGTTGAACGACCTGCTCACGATGCGTCATAGGGGTTACCGTGCGAACGTGGCGCCCGTGAAAGGCGCTGCGACTGCCTGACCGGCAAGGGGGTGCGGTCATGACGCCAGGAGCGAGGCTCGCTTTCGCGTCAGTTGGACTGGCGACGATCATCACCGCGTGCGGGGGGTCCGGGAGCGGCGGCTCGGCTGCTCCGCAGCCATCTCTCAGCTCGTCAGCCAGGGCGGTGACCGTAGTTGCCCTCGGTGATTCCGATGCCACCGGAATCGGGGACTCGTCCGGACGCGGCTGGGTGGGTCGATACGGGGCTTTGCTGCACGACAAGCTCGCTTCGCCTGTCACCGTGAACAATGAGGCGGTCGAAGGAAAGACGAGCGATCAGCTGAGGAGCGAGCTTTCGAACGACGCCTCTCTGCGGCAATCAATCGCGACGGCGAAGGTGATTCTGATCGGCATAGGCGGAGCGGATCTGAACGCCGGCGACGATGCCCTGGCGGCGAGCCGCTGCAAGGGACGTGCGTGCTACACCAAGGTTCTTCACGCCTTCGCGACCAACATCAATGCGATCGCAGCCGAGGTCCATCACCTCGCACCAGGCGCGCTGCTGCGCGCCATGAGCCTGCCGAACGCTTATCCGGGTGCGGGGAGCGCGATACCCGCGTTCATCACCGCCGACGTCAGTCGGTACGAGGTCGTCGCCGTACGCGCCGCCGTCTGCAACGCGATGCGCTCAAACGGTGGGCGATGCGTCGATGTCGTAACTGCCTTCAACGGGAAGAGTGCCGACTCCGATGCGTATGCGAGCGGGCTCATGACCAAGGACCCGTGCTGTTACCCCAGCGCCAAGGGTCAGGAAGCAATCGCGCGGTTGCTTATAGCCAGCGGGGTGCCCGCGGCCCAATAGGTGCCGTTATCGCGGCCTTGGCGACGCTCGAGTTCGACGCCGCACGCTGACACCAGCAATACCTTGCTAAGAACCCCAACGGCTACTGCGGGGCTCGGCGGGACGGGGATGTCGTGCCCCGTTGGTGTGGCGAAGACGCCGGAGGCGCACGTCGAATAGCCGGCGTTACATGACGCGCGCACCGCGGCTAATAGGTGGCCGTTCGGTCCACGGCGACGAACCAGGAAGGCAAGTGCCGCAGGCGGCGGCGCGTCGGGCTGGCCCGTTTCGGCTACGACGAGAACCACCCGGTGACTAAGCCGCTTGGCGGCTCCTGACGGGCTTCGCGGCGATCGACTTCTGTGGGTATGAGTGAAGGACTGACAAGAGACGAGGACACCGCCCTGCGGTGCCTGGCCGCGCTCTCCGATGTTAGGGAGCTCAGCGAGGAGCATGAAGCGCTCCTCAACGAGTTGGCCCTGCGTGACCGACGCTCGGTCATCCGCAAGGACGGCACCCAGATTCCGGCGCAGCGGCCCGCGTCCTAGCCCGGCTCGCCGAACTTCCGACGAGTGCCCGGTCGGGGTAGCTGAGGCCGTGGACGACGCTACGGCCGAGGCCGAATAGCCGACTGTCAGACGGTGACGTCGCTAGAGCAACGCCACCGTCTGACAAGTCTTGGTGCTAGTTGGTCGGTGCGGTCTTGCCAGCCAGCGCGATCGCCAGGCCGCTCACCCGCGGCACGCCCCACCCGGTCGGGTAGTCGTAGCCCGGCGTCGCCGGGTAGAGACCGTTGGCGCCGATGATGATGTCGGTGAATGAGCTCGCGTACTTCGTTGCGTTGGCGTTGTTGTTCCAGATCAGCGGGGCGGCGAAGCCGAGGTTCGCGATCCCGTCGGTGCCGTTCGGGCCCGCTGCGTTGACGCGCGCCCACATGCCCTGCCACAGCGGAGCCGACAGGCTGGTGCCGCCGACGGTCGTGTTCGAGCCCGCGTTCACGATGTTGTAGCCGGACAGCAGGTCACCGGACTGCGCTGACACGTCGGCGACCGCGCGTCCCGGGACCGACAGCGGTGAGCTCTGCTCCCACAACGGCGCCTCGAAGAAGTACGACGGGCCGCCGCCGCCGTGCGTCCACGCGATCTCCTGGTCACGCCGCGTCGGCGTACCGGTGGTGTAGAGCACGGTGCCGCCGACCGCGACGGAGCTGGGCGAAGTGGCCGGGTATTCCTGCGACGGGATCGGGCCGATCGTGATGCCGTTAGTGCCGATGAGGGCGGAGCAGCCCGAGCCGTTGTCGCCGGTCGACGCGAAGAACGAGCGACCCTCACTGGCGGCCTGGGCCAGCGCCGCCTCGTGCGCGTCGAACGTACCGATGAAGCCGAACACGTCGCACAGGCCGTACGAGCCGGATGCCTGCTTGGCGCCGGCCGGATCGTCGGCCCAGCTCTTGATGGCGGCAGCCAGCAGGTCGGAGTTGCCCGACTCGGCGAAGTAGAAGGTCATCCCGGCTGCGTCCGGCGCCATGCCGGAGGCCGCCTGGCTGTCGAGGTCCCACTCGATGAGACCGCTGGTGTCCGTACCGTGCGTGCCGACCTGCGTCACCGTGAACGGCATTGTGGGCAATCCGTTCGCGGTCTCGAACTTCCGCAGGTCGGTCGTGACGCTGCTAGGGGCGCCCCAGCCGAATGCGGCCAGCTTCTCACCGTGGCCGCGGTTGTTCGACGGCTGCTCGTAGACCGACCACAGGTCCGCCGGCGACGTCGATGCGGGGATTGGGAACGACTTCGGGGTGGCGACGTGGGTGTGCGCCCGCGTCGACAGCGTGTCGAGGCCGGCGACCGCAGTCACCGCGGCGGGCACCGTCGGCGCGGTGGTGTTCGCGGCGAAGTGGGTCGTGCCGGTGACGTAGTTGCGCAGCGTGACCTTGAACGTGCGCTCGACCTGAGCCGCGGTGCCCTCCGCCAGCAGGTAGGTGCCGGCCCGGTCGGCGAACGTGATGTGCAGTCCGCGACTCGTGAGCCAGGAACGCACCGCCGACGTCGCCGCCGGGTCCGCGCCGAACTGCGCGGCGTACTGCTGCGGGGTCAGGAAGCGGTGGAAGTTCGGGCTGCTCTTGTCGTACTGCGAGGCGATCAGCTGCTGGAGCCCGGCCGCATTGCGACCGGCGATCGAGACGCCGACGTGCCAGTGCGCGCTCGGGCTCGGCGCGCCGACCGAATGGGCCAGCAGCTTCGACGGCAGCAGGTCGCGGCTGAGGACCTTGCTGGCCATCGTGGATGCGCCGGCTTGGGTAAGCACGGGGAGCGACGCGGCGAGGCACATCGCGGCGCCGACGGCGATGACGGTCCGGGGACGAACTGGCACAACAAGCTCCTCGTGGTGGGCGACCGAATCGGGCTTCTACTTGCGATTCGACGCGTGGAGATCTACACCTCTAATACCGGCCGGAGTGCCTCGCCCTTACGGGCGATTTCTCAGCGGGTTGTGGCGCTGCGTTGCATCGGGACGACGGTTGCCCGCTCCGGGGTGTCCCGCCAGCCGCTGATCTGGTCAGCGGAGAGGTTGAGAGCTGTCGTCCGGTCGCGGGATCGCATCCATCATGATCGCGCGGTCGATGTGGGCCTCCATCGCGTTGGCCATTGCGGATGCGACCGATTGCACGGCAAGGGCCCGCTTCTCACGAATCTCGCGGGCCATCCGCGGCACGTCCTTCTCGGGTTCGCCCGCGTCCTCGAACGGTTGCCACACGTACTCGAGGAACGCCGCCATGAATTGCTCGGCCAGCCGGTCGACGGTGGCGAGTGTTGCCGTGGCGAGGTCGACCGTCGCGTGCGCTGGCATCCCGCTCGCCGCCAGCGATGCACCCGCGAGCACGAGCGTTGGGTTCGGCGCGACGAAGTCCTCCCCGTCGACCACGAGCAGGCCGATCTCAAGGGCGCGTTGCAGTGCCGAGAGATCCTCGTCGCCGGGGAACATCTCCGCGAGCTCGTCGGCCGTGAAGCGCCGTACCGGCTCGGTCGCGCCGCCCTCGGTGACCGCCGCCTCGATACCGAGCAGGTGTTCGAGGCCGTGCTGGGCGTCCCAGGCATCGACGAGGTCCTTCACCGCCGCGAGGGAGTAGCCCCGATCGGTGAGGCGCTGGACCAGGCGCAGCCGGGTGAGGTGCTCCGTGCGGTACGCCGCCCGCCGGCCGCGGCGCAGCGGCGCGGGGAGCAAGCCCTTTTCCTGATACATCCGCACGGTGCGGACCGTCGTACCAGCTTGGCGGGCGAGCTCGTCGATGTCGACTTCGTCCGCGAGGGCGGCCGGCGTGGCGGGTTCGGCCATGTGACGAAGAATACTCTCAACCCCACTTGACATTGTGCCAGTAGATAGTGGCACAGTGACGCATGGCGATTTCAGCTCCCGAACGAACCCCCGAGAAGCGCGTCGCGCGGCTGTCCAGCGTCTCGGCCAAACGCGTCATCGAGCCGGACGAGGAAATCCTCGGCGATTTCGGCCCCGGCCAGATCATCCCGGATGAACTGCTGCTCACCGCGGGCCTCGATCTGAAGCTCACCGCGGAGCAGCGCGCCATCATCAGCCGGCAGCAGGCAGCCGCGATGCTCGATGGCGGCATCCGGTTGGAAGCGGTACTGCTCGGCGGGTTCGGCCTGATGCTCGCCAGCTGGCCCGACCTCACCGACCCGCGCCTGGTCTACCTGTTGCACGAGGTCGGAGAAGAGACGCGGCACTCGCGACTGTTCGTGCGGATGCTTACCCAGCTGCAACCGGCTGCGCCGAACCCATTCCACGACCGGATCGGCCGCTTCGTCGCGAAGCGCATCTATCGGTTGACCGCGACGCACAAGCTGCTGCTTTGCACGATGGTGCTCGCCGGTGAAGAGATTCCCGACCTCATCCAGCGTCGCGCGATCGAGCATCCCGACACCGACGACTATCTACGGCGCGCCAACACCTACCACCGCGAGGAAGAAGCCCGACACATCGCGTTCGCCGGCATCCTCATGCCCGAGCTGTGGAGCCAGTCGGGTTGGCGGGACAAGTGGTTGGTGAAGCGCGTTGCACCGTCGCTCGTCAACCTCATGGTCAACACCCAGCTGATGCACCCAGGCATCTACGCGGCCGCCGGGCTGCCCGCGCTCCGGACGCATCGCGCCGTACTCCGCAGCGCAGCGCATCGCCAACTCATCGCCGAGGCGATGCGACCGGTGCTCAAGACAGTGCTCGCTTCGGCGCCACAGATGCGCGGGCGGGTGCCGCGCGGCTGGCGGCGCATCTGCCAGGTCGACCGGCACGGCCGGTCCGCCTGAGGAATCGAGCGCCAAGGCGCCACAGCCAGCAGGAGGCGACGGCCGTACGTCGAAGGGGGCGGTAAGAGTCGCGAGGAGGCTTCCCAGTGCGCCGTTCAGCGTATTTCCGTCTGTCCGCCGTTGCCGCTGCGTCGCTCGCCGCCGCTGCGATCGCTCCGGGTTGGGCCGCGCCTGCGGGCGCGCGCTTCACCGCGCCCGTCCAGGTCACACCAGCCAACACCGGCGGCTACGAGCCCGGGATCTACACCGGGCCGGGCAACACGCTGGTCATGACGGCGCACAAGGAGAACGCCCAACTCGGGCTGGCTCCCGACCCGAACTCCACGACACAGACTCGGTCGATGTCGTGGGCGTGGGTTTCGACCGACGGAGGCCAGCACTGGGGCGACCTGCCGCTCGGTCCCGCCGACGCGCAGAACCACGAGTTCGGCGACGAAGGCGACATGGTCTTCGACGACGCGAGCAACCTCTACTTCGTCGACACGACCGTCGCCGACGTGACGTTCACCTCCTGGCACGAGGCCAACGGCCACTATCAGTTCGTCTACAACACGCCGATTCTCGGTGCTGCGCAGGCGGTCGATGACCGGCCATGGATCGCAGCGCACAACAACGGCGACGTCTTCTACTTCGGCAACGAGGGCGACAAGGACACCAACCCCACCGGCGCGACCAATGCGGGACCGGGCTCAGGAGTCGGCCGCTACACCGTCTACCACTCGACGGACGGCGGCAAGACCTGGGATCACCTTGGCATCCAGCTGAAGGACTCCGGCTGGTGCCGCCCGGCAGCCGGCCCGCACTCCAACTACGTGTACGCACTCTGCACCAACGACGCCGGCGCCGACGACGAGATCCACAACCCCGGCGATGCCGGCTACACCAAGGGCATGCTCTACGCGTACGTCTCTGCGGACGACGGCAAGACGTGGAACCGCTACACCGCGGGGACCTATAACGCCCGCGACTCGTGGACCTCGTACCCGAGCATCCAGGTGGCGCGCGACGGTTCCCTGTGGGGCTCCTACCTCGACGGCGTGACGAACAAGACGTGCAGTTCCACTTGTGCCCCCGAGACCGCGCACTTCAAGGTCATGCACTCGACCGACCACGGCAAGCATTGGACGACCTACGACGCGACGCCGACCGGCGCCAAGGGGCTGCAGTTCCGGTACAGCTGGCTCTCGGTCGCCAACGACGGCAAGTCGCTCGGCATGGCGGTCTACGCCCGCAAGTTCACCGGCGCGGGCAGCGAGCCTTGGTATGTCTACGCCGCGACCTTCAAGGCCGGGCAGCACCCGACGCTCGTCTCACTCGACCCGAAGGAGCCCGTGGCGGACGCTGGTTACGGCGCTCCGGGGGATTTCCTGATGGTGACGCACGACGCCAAGGGCAAGCTGCACGTCGCGTGGACCCGAGCGACCCGCTACGTGCCGATGCGCGGTAGCAATTCCAAGACGGCACTGCGCGACATCTTCACGGCCTCTCAGCGTTAGCACCAGCTCCATGCGGTCGGGCGCCGAGAGCCCATCCGAGCGCCTTGTGGAGCAGCGGGTCCGTAACCGCGTCATCGAATACCTCGAACTGGCGGCGTCCTTCGACGAGCAGCAACGCTATGAACACAGCGCGCCCATCGCCTATGTCCCCGGCGAGGTCATTAACCAATGGGGAGACAACTTTCCCCGCGGCTTGGAGCGGGGTCTGCCGCCCTTCAACGTCTTTTCGGCGGACGAGGTCGCTGCACTCCGACCGGTTGAGCTGGCATGCGACGCGGCCGCGCGCGAGATCGGCCCTGGCTTTCCCGGACTCACGGAGGCCCAGGCGCTGCGAGCTTGGGCGGCACTTCGCGATGCCGCGGCTGCTGCGCTTCAGGTCTTCGCCCGACGAGGCAGGCTCCCGGAAGACGTGGAGTCGCCCGAGACGTAAGTGCCCGGTCAAGCCATCTTGCCGGGCGTTACTGTCGCTTGTGACTTTGGACGCTGAGGGCACGCCACGGTGGCTACGCAGCCTCGCTTCCGATGTGCTGGAGCACGAGAACTGCCGGGGTTGCAAGTGCCGCTGCCGCCACGACCGACAACGAACCGCGAGCGGAGTAGCCGGCGTCATCTGACGGCGTGATTCCTGAGCAAGCGACGCCGATCTGACAGTTGACGTCTCATTGACCGAAGCTGAATCGCATCTCCGCATTGATCAGTTGCTGGATCCGCTTGCGCATGTGCCCCACCGAGACTGGTCCCGGATCGAGCTCGTCGGTCAGAACCCATCGCAGCTGGGTGCCACCGCCTCCGTCAGGTTCCAACTCGAAACGAATCCGGGCCGCTGGGTGCATCCGCCAGATGGATGCCCACACGACCAAGTCGTGTTCGTGCGTTTCGATGACTCTGGGTTCAACTTCGTCATCGAGCAGCTTCAACCAGTGTCGAGCTGGATCTCGGTGGAGCTGCGTAAGCGCCTCGAAGACGTACTTCGGCGGAGCCGGCTGCGGCCGACGCTTGCTCCCAAGCACCTCCACAACAGCAGGGTATGTGCAGTCGCCGCGGGTGCAGGAGACCGTGACGACTGAGGCCTCGGCGACGTAAGTGCTCGCGGGCCGAGGCCGGCGGCGCAAGATCGTTCAGAGCCGGCGGTTCGTCAACTGACAAGCGCGTCGAGCCGTTCCAGCGTGCCCTTCATGGCCGGCAGCCACTGGCGGCCGTCCTCGGCTTCCGCTGCAGGCAGCCGTGACCCGTCCCACCACTCGGTGACAAGAGTCGCGGTCGAACCATTCGGCGACAGCGTGAAGCCCCACCGATGTCCCCACCGCGCGTTCGGCGCGTCCTTATGTGGATGCCCCGGCCCGTTCTCCGGCTCCCAGGCGATGCGCCGGCCGGGCTCGAACTCCACCACGTGGTTGACCATCTGGTAGTCGCCGCCGAGTCCGATGAAGTACATGTTCATGACGAACACGTCGCCGACGCCGGTCACATCTGCCGAGTCACTCCCGCGGAGCATCCCGGAGCCGTCGAACTCGAGATGCCGGCGGGGCGAGGCCAGCACCTCGAAGATCAGGTCGGACGGAGCGGCGATCCGACGGGATGTCGACACGATCAGCTGAAGATCCTCTGCCATGACTCTCCTTTGTTGTACCGCTCGGTACACCTTGAGACGAACGCCACGACCAGCACTCATCGGCCGGGCACCCGGGCCGGACAGGAGGTCGACCGGCGGCGACGAATTCAGCGACATGCAGTCGAGGCTGGTCCGGGTCATGACGGCGATGGCGATCGCCGGGGCGTGCGCCGTACCCGCTGTTTCCCACGGCGCCACCACCAGCGGCCATAGCTCGTTGGTCAACCCGCTCGCCGGCTCTCTCGGCCCAGGCTTTCCGACCGTCGCCGCCGGCGTCCCCTTCGGCATGGTGACCCCCGGCCCGGCCACCACTACACCGCTCGGCGACGACCCGGTCAACTACGTCGGCTACGCCTACCAGGACCCGGAGATCCGCGGCTTCGCCCTCACCCACTTCTCCGGCGCCGGCATCCACATCGGCGGCGAGTTGCCGTTCATGCCGACGACGGGCGCCGTCACGAGTGCGAACCCGGCCGACTGGGCCAGCCCCTTCACCCACGCCGAGGAGACTGCCGCACCTGGCTACTACGCCGTCACCCTCGACCGCTACCAAACGCGCGCCGAGCTCACCGCCACCACCCGCGCTGCCGTTGAGCGCTACACCTTCCCGGCTACCACGCAGGCCAACCTGCTGCTCGACATCACTCGCGACAACGACAGCAACCAAGCACCTAACGGCACGACGCAGACCGGCGACATCACCATCCAGGACGATCGAACCCTCATCGGCGACGTCGACGTCCCGGGCTCAGGCGGCATCACCATCTACTTCACCGCCCGGTTCGACCGCGCGTTCACCGCGCAGGGCGTGTGGTCCGACGCTGCCGGTCTCCAGCCCGGTGGCGCGACAGCCACCGGACGGGGTGCCGGCGGCTGGGTCAGCTTCGACACCAGCAAAGACCGAAGCGTCGGCGTACGGATCGGCCTGAGTTACACCAGCCCGGCAGCGGCCACCGCCAACCTTCATGCCGAGGCGCCCGACGGCACCGGTTTCGACACCGCAAGAGACAGCGCGCAACAACAATGGGACGCGCGGTTGCACAGCATCGACGTCACCGGCGGCACCGCCGACCAGCAGCAGACCTTCTACACCTGCCTCTACCACGCGCTACTGATGCCGACGACGTTCGATGACGCCGACGGCAACTACCTCGGTTTCGACGGCGCCGTACACGCGGTCGAGCCCGGCAAGCACCACTACACCGACCTCTCGCTCTGGGATACCTACCGCACCCAGACGCCGTTGCTGACCCTCGTCGCGCGCGATGTCGCACACGACGTCGGCATCTCGCTGCTCGACGATGCCGATCAGAACGGCGGCGTCATCCCGAAGTGGGTTCGCAGCAACCGCGACTACTCGATCATGGGCGGCGACTCCGGCGCTCCCACCCTCGCGACGCTCGTCACCGACGGCGCTCTCACCGGTGCCGACGCGCAGCGTGCGTACGACGCCATCTACCGGCAGGCCACCACGAATCCGCCGCCGGGCGGGTCCCCGCGCGGCGATCTGCCCGACTATCTTTCGCGGCACTACATTCCGTTCGACCACAGTGATCGCGGCGCGGCGGTGACACTCGAATACGCGATCGACGACGCAGCCGTTGCAGCACTTGCCCGCAGTTACGGCACGAAGGCACAGACCGATGAGATGACGACGCGCGCCGGCTACTGGAAGAGCCTGTACGACGAAGACGGCTCGAAGTTCCTCCGGCCGCGCATGTCCGACGGTTCGTGGGCCAACCCGACGACAGCTGGTCCGGTGTCGACGTACGACCCGAGCTTCCAGGACGGTTATCAGGAAGGAACCGGCTGGCAGTACGAGTGGCTGGTCCCACAGGATGTCCGTGGTCTCGACCAGACCCTCGGTGACGCGACGATGAAGCAGCGGCTGGATGAGTTCTTCTCGACGCTGGTCAACCAGCAAGCGGCGCCGGCCGTACCTCTCGCGCAGCAGCACGCCAGCGCCTTCGGCGTCTATTACGCCGGCAACCAATACACGCCGGCGAACGAAACCGACCTGCAGGCGCCGTGGCTATACAACTGGATCGGCGAACCGTCCAAGACCCAGCAGGTCGTGCGCGCCGCGACGACCGTGTTCAACGCGACGCCGTACGGGTTGCCCGGCAACGACGACGCGGGCACGATGAGCGCGGCTTACGTGCTATCGGCGATCGGGCTTTACCAGGCCCAGCCCGGTGTCGACGCATGGGAGCTGTCGACACCGATCTTCAGCAACGTGGTCATCAACGGTCCAGGCAAATCCGGCCCGCGGTTCACCATCGCCGCGCCCGGCTCGAGCAGCATCAATCAGTACGTCGCGAGCGCGCTGCTCACCCGACCGGGCGGCAGCGCAGCGGTCGCGTACGACAACACCTGGCTGCGTAACGGCGACCTGCACAGCCGCAGGACGCTGACATTCACCGTTTCCGCGGCCCCTACTAGCTGGGGTACCGCACCGTCAGCCGCGCCGCCCAGCCTCTCCGACCCGTCGGGCTAAGAGGTGGGCTACTTTTTCCCGAACGCTCCGACGGCACGGGCTCCACGTCATTGACCGAAGCTGAAGCGCATCTCCGCATTGATCAGTTGCTGGATCCGTTTGCGCTGCTCGCATCTTCGACTTCGTCGAAGGTGTCATGCGGTGGGGACAGCGAGTCGCCGCCTGACCAGTACCCGCCGTTCCGGCTCGCTCCCTGAGCGACGCTGACCTGTAGAGGCTCGCGTCATGTCCGCTGGCTCCTGCCGCTGCACGAGTTCTTGCGTGTGGCGGCAGGGTTTCTTCAGCGCGCCACCACGTGAGCGGTAGCTAGACCTCGAAGTCGGCGCCCGCGCTGTGGAACGTGATGTCGGAATCCTGCGTGCACCAGACGCCGAACGAGATGCCGATGCTGAATTTCACTAAGTGCGGGGCGGGGAGGTCGAACGCGGTGACTCCGTTGATGAGTTGGTCCGGCGACCCGTGCGAGGCCGGACCCGCGGCGAGTGGCGGGTCGATCCGCGCGGCGCCGTCCCACACGTGCACCGCGGCAACACTGATGTCGCCGGTGCCGGTCCAGAGCACGAAGACCCGGCGAAGCGCGCTGCGGGTGCCGGCCACCAGCACCGGCGTCGGCACCGGGACGTGGAACCAGTAACCCTTCTGCGTGTACTTGAACGGATCGGCGGGGTCGTACGGGCCGGTCGTCTGCGCGCCGCCGAAGCCGATCGCCCTGCTGTCCGCGCACCGGTACGTGACGCCCCACCCGCGCGGCAGCCCGTTCACATCGGACCAGGCGACCTCCCCGTTGGTCTGATCCCAGCGGCCGCCCTGCACCTGGTGGATGTGGTCGCCAACCCACTCGGGGCGTACGGCGTACCCGTGTATCCAACTCGCATATGTTGTTGCGGGCATCGACGTTCACTCCCGTTCTCGAAGCGATGAGCGGGCCGTCCAAGGTCACGGGCGGAATCACCGTCATTCAGGAGAAATTGACCCGCGCAACCGTCGCGATCGCGAACCGGAACGGCACGCAGTGTCGGCGATCCGACAATGTCCGAGCGCTGCCGGCCCCGCCCAGCGGGCCGCTGCGCTGGTGCAAGCAGCCCCACCACAGCACGGTATGTGCCGTTGGGGCGGCAGCGGGCACGCTGGCTCACGCTCAGGTAGCTACCGGGTCGTGCCGATGGTCCGAGGATGATTGTGCGGCGTTTCGACGCGGTACGGCCGCTTTGGCCGTTCGTGGGCATCTGCCTGCTCGCGTTGCTCGCTACCGGCCTGCGACCGGAGGGGACGGACTGGTCCCTGGTCGCGGCTGCGGCTGCCATCGCGACCGGGTGTGCTGTTGCCGCGGCGAGCGCCGGTCGACGCGCCCGCTTCGCGCGTGTTGGCGCGGCCTTGCCCTTCGCCGCCGATCTGGTCGTGGCAGTTCTCCGGCATTCGCAGGGCGGCAGCACGTCGGGGTACGCCCCGCTGGCGATCCTCCCCGTGGTGTGGGTGGGGCTGGCCCATGGTCCCCGCATGGTCGCTGCGATCACCGGCTGGACCGCGTTGTTGTTCGGGGTCCCGATCGTGGTCTTCGCTGGTCCGCTGTATCCGGCGACCGGATGGCGCTCCGTCGTTCTGTGGACGGTCGTCGCGGCCATCGTTGGCGCTGGCGCGAACCGTGTCGTGAGCGAGCAGCGACGACTCGCGCAACTGGCCGAAAACCGCAAGCTCGCTCTGAACAGGGTCGTCGAGGCGCAGACCGCGATCTCGACGAGCGACCTTGGTGCCGACGCGCTCATGGCGTTGCTCGCCCAGCACGCAATGCGCCTCGTCGACGCAGAGGCCGCCTGCGTCGAGTTGATCGACGGTGACGACGTGGTGTGCAGCAGCGTCGCCGGCACCGCTACTCCGCATCTTGGCTTGCGTCTGAAAGCGGCGCAGACCATCACGGGCGAATGCTTTCGCGTCCAGCGAGTGCTGATCTGCTCTGACGCCGAGAGCGATTCCCGAGTCGCCCGTGAAGCGTGCCGGCAGGTTGGCGCACGGTCGATGATCGTCGTCCCGCTAACGCATGCCAATGACGTCCGAGCGGTTCTCATCGTGTGGTCTGCGCGTCCGTCCATGTTTGGTGAATACGAGTCGCAGCTGCTCGAGCTGCTCGCGAACACCAGCGGCGCGGCACTCGTCCGCGTGGATCTGATTGCTCAGCTCAGCGCGCACGCCACGACCGACGACTTAACCGGTGTCGCGAACAGACGGGCTTGGCACGACCAGCTCGAGCTCGCCTTCGCTCGCTCGCAGCGCAATTCCGAACCGCTCACCGTATTGCTTCTCGACCTCGACGGGTTCAAGCAGATCAACGACACTCTCGGGCACGCGGCCGGCGACGACCTCCTCCGCCGAGCCAGCGCAGCCTGGCAGGCCACGCTACGAACCACGGACGTGCTCGGCCGGCTCGGCGGAGACGAGTTCGCTGTCATCCTCGAACGCACCGATGCAGCAGCCGCCGAGGAAGTGATCGCCCGACTGGACGCCGCCGTCACCGGGTTCGTCCGCGTGTCAACCGGGCTCGCGGTGTGGGACGGTCAGGAGACGCCCGCGACACTGCTCGCCCGCGCTGACCGTCAGATGTACGAGTCCAAGAGCGAACGGCGGCAGGCCGTCCGGGCCTGAGCCGTCCTGCCCCTCGGCGTCCAGCTTCCGCAACGAGGTCACCGTCACCTTCGATCGGGCAGCCGTCGGCAACGGCACCCGGGGGATTTCGACGGGCGGACCAATCGTTGATGGGGCATATTGGTTCGCACTATTAAGAGAACTGTGCTCCTGTTGGATGCCGATTGTGTCGAGTCAGTACGCATGAGCCGAGTCGGACACCATCAGTAGGTCGACTGCGGTTGCGCGGCGAGTCACGGGTGGCCGGCCTGTCCTGGCGGCGCAATTGGCGCTCGCAGTGGCCGTCGTGGTTTACGGCGTGAGCACCGTGTCTGGCATCCGTGGTCATTCCGGGTATAGCCCAGGCTGGGACGGCTGGCTGCAGAATTCCATCTTGACGTCCGCGGCGCTGTTGGTCGGGTTGCGGGCATGGCGCGAGGGTCCTAGCCGCGTCGCTTGGGGGTGCCTGGCTGTCGGGTTGGGCTTGTACGCCGCGGGCAACATCATCTATTTCGCCTACGTCCAATACCAGCCGTTCCCGCCGTCGCCATCGGTCGCCGACATGACATGGCTGGCCAGCTATCCGTTCCTGTACGTCGGGGTAATCCGACTCGCCAGGCAGCGCACCCACGGTGCCAACTGGCTGTTGCGGTTGGACAGCGTGATCAGCGGGCTGGGCCTCTCGGCCGTGGCGATGTTGTGGTTGCGCGTGATGCTGCACGGCACAGACGGCAGCCTCGCGACCGTGCTGACGACCATGGCCTACCCGGTGGGCGACCTGTTGCTGGTGCTCATTCTGCTCGGCAGCCTGGCATTGAACAGCTGGCGGATTGACAACGTCTGGGCCTGGCTAACTGCTGGTCTCGGCATGTTCGCCGCCGCCGACACCATCTACGCCATCCGAGTGGCGACCGACAGCTACACCGCGGGCACACTGCTCGATCCGATGTGGGCCGTCGCCGCTGCCGCCATAGCCATCGCGGCGTGGCGGCACAATGACCGCGCGCCGGCTACCCGCACGGTTGGCTGGGCTGTGCTGGTCGTGCCCACGTTGTTCATGGCGACATCGCTGGCATTGCTCGTCTTTGATCAGAGCGAGTCGGGTGCATCGCCGGTCACGATCCTTGCTGGCGCGACAGTTCTCGCCGGCCTGGTGCGCACCGGGTTCACGTTCCACGAGATGCGCGTGCTGGTCGTCAACGGAGTCGAGGCACGCACCGACGAGCTCAGTGGCCTCGCCAACCGACGCGCGTTCCACGAAGCCGCGGCCAAGCGCATCGCCGGCGGACGAGGGACCTTCTCAGTGATTCTGCTGGACCTCGACCGGTTCAAGGAGATAAACGACTCACTCGGGCACCTCGCCGGTGATCGTCTGCTCCGCGAAGTCGGCAACCGCCTCCAAGCACGCATGCGACAAGGAGACGTGTTGGCCCGCCTCGGCGGCGATGAGTTCGCGATCCTTCTTGACAACAGCTCACCGGAAAGCGCACGCGACGCCGCTGAGCGGCTCCGGCTGGACTTGCAGAAGGCGTTCATCGACGAAGGCATGACGATTTACTCCGATGCCAGCTGTGGCGTGGCTGTGTGGCCGGACGCCGCCGATTCGGTAGGTGGGCTGCTCCAACGCGCTGACATCGCAATGTACGAGGCGAAGCGGGAACGGCTCGGGACTGCCATTTACGCACACGACGACGAGACGGATCTGATCGAACCTCTACGCCTCGTCGAGGAACTCCGAACGGCGTTGACCAAAGGCCAACTCGTTCTCTACTACCAGCCCAAACTCGACCTGCGCACGGGCGCGCTGCCAGGTGTCGAGGCATTGGTCCGCTGGCAACATCCCGAACGCGGGCTGCTCCAGCCGGACCAGTTCCTGCCACAAGCCGAGCGCTATGGGCTCATGCGACGGCTGACGACCTGCGTGCTATCTCTCGCCCTCGATCAGGTCAAGGAGTGGCAACGCGCCGGTCTCGACACGACGGTCGCGGTCAACATCTCAGCCTCCAACCTCCTCGACGGTGAGCTGCCCGAACAGGTCCGCACACTGCTCGCCGTCCGCAACCTCCAACCGAGCTCCCTGATGTTGGAGGTGACCGAGACCACGCTCATGGTCGACCCCCCGCGCGCGGCCGAACTCCTCAACCGGCTGCAAGCAATCGGCGTGCGCATTTCCATCGACGACTACGGCACCGGGTACTCCTCCCTGGCCCGGTTGCGCGAACTCGCGGTCAACGAACTCAAACTCGACCGGTCCTTCCTCACCGGGATAGGTGACGACGCCCGAGCCAGCGCAATCGTCAAGTCAACCGTGGAGCTTGCGCACTCGCTCGGTCTCACCCTCGTGGCCGAGGGCATCGAAACCGAGCAAAGCGAGAGCCTTCTGCGTGACCTCGCCTGCGACCAGGGCCAGGGCTACCACTTCGCGCGACCTATGCCTGCACACCAGCTGATCCAATGGATCGCTGCTCGTGCCGAAGCGGCGACGCGCTAGGCAGCTCACCAGCGGCTCCGTCGTCCGTCACACGCCTAACGGCTAGCGCGCTCCGAGCGGCTGTACCGACAGGACCCGCGCGCCGTACGCCGGAACGCTCACCGGCAGGCCGGCCGCGAGCGTCGAGCCGCGGTACGCACCGAGTCGCGCGCCGGTGCGAACGTCCGTGACGGCGTACGTCCGATTCATGTCGACGCCGTGCAGCCCCAGCATCTCGGTATCCGGACCGCCCGCTTGCCGGAACGCGAAGACGTAACCGGAGTCGCCGTCCCACGGCTGCCATGCGGCCCACGATTGCCCGTCGAGCGGATCAGTCCCGGTCAGTTCGTAGACCGCCGGGCCCAACTCCGCGCGATGCGACTGATACCACCCGATCCACCACGCCGTCTCGGCCCGCTGCGCGTCAGACAACAGAGTCACGTCGGCCCAGAACGTCGCGTGCGTCAGCATGGCAAGGGGGAACAACGCGTCGACTCCGGCAACGCCGGAGTACGGACCGGTGAGGGTCCCGTCGTAGACACCAAGACCGACGGTCGCCGGTGGCACCCACGGTGCCGCGCTCCACGCGTCGTGCAACAGCTTCGCCACCGCGGTGCTGCCGTGCAAGTGCCCGTTGTCGAACCACGACGGTCCGATCGCCGCCGACTCGAACGGCCACGCCCGCTGGTCGTTGGTCTCGTCCAGCTCGAACGTCACGTCCGGATGCCGCTGCTCCATCCGGCGAAGGAGAGACACGAACGCGTCCTCGTAGTCGGCGTAGTCGTGGTCGCCGCAGTCGACCCACGCCATGAAGTCGAACTTGAACTCGGCGACGTCGTCGTCTGCCACGAGCCGGTCGACGACTCCCAGCAGGTAGTCCCGGAACGCGGGATTGGTCGCGTCCCACACACCGAGCCCGGCATCGTCCGGATCCTGCGCGGTCACGTCGCCGACCGGCGCGCAAGCCCAGTCCGGATGCGCCGCGTAGGTCTGCGAGGCCATGTTGAACTCCAGCGGCGACATCCAGAGTCCGAGTTGCATCCCCTGCTGGTGCAGGTAGTCGACGAAGTCGGGCCGGTCGTCGGTTGCTGCGCCGGGGAACCGTGCCGGGTCCCACCGCCAGTCACCGCTCTCGCCGCCGGCGCCGCCCTGCCATTGGTCGTCGAGCATGAACGTCTCGACCCCGAGCGCCTTCGCGGCCAGCACCTGCGGGCGCAGGTTGCCGTCGCTCAAACCGTCGCCGTGACCCCACGGATGAAAGGTGTTGAGGTCGACCGAGTGCGCGTACGACGGCTCGACCGCGCCGCCGAAGTCGCGGGTGAACGCCGCGGCCGCCTCGGCCGGGCCACCGGAGTAGACCCCGAGATAGGCGGTGCCCAGGTCGAGCGAGGACAGCGGTCGCAGGACCCGCGCGCGGACCGGCACCGGGTAGGCCGGGTTGTCCAGCCGGTTGTACGACGGCGGCGACGACCGCAGCGGCCCGAAGTCGAACAAGTCGCGGGCCCAATCCACGCCGACGTAGGTCCGGCCGGTCGCGTCCCGACCGACCCGGCTCATCGAACCACCACGCCGCTGCGACACGAGGAACAGCCCGGCGTCGCCGCCGACGCGCAGCACCTCGCCCTCGTCGTCGAACGCCGCGGCCTCGCTGGTGATGTGACGGTAGTCGTCGCGCCAGTCCGAACCGCCGGTGTACGCGTGTACCTCGGCCGGCAGCGTCGCCGTCGTGGTGACCTGGTCGAGGGTGTACGACGACACCCGCGCCGACGCCGGCCCGTTGTCGACCAGAGTCGACGTCGTCTCGAAGACCGACGAGCCAGGGCGCAGCACCACTCGTCGGTCGAGTTCGATGCCGACCGGCGCCGTCGCCGTTGACGCAGGCGAGTAGCGGAACAGCAGAGAGTCGCTGCCCGGCGTCACCGACAGCAGCATCCAGCCGGTCGTCGACGTCGTCTGGACGCCGTCGAGATTCAGTGCGAAGTCGTCGCCGGGCGCGGTCACCCACTGCCGACCGGCGCCGGTGAGCGCCGTCGTACGTACGGATCCGCCGGCCAGGGACCAGCTGCGAGACACGACAGCGTTGCCGAGCAGCGCCGTGGTCGCGTCCACCCGAACCTCGACGGCGTTAGCCGTGCGATGGCTGTCGGCCCGGGCGGTGGCCGCCACCGGAACGACGACGGCCACGGCAGCGGTCAGAGCAATGGCGCGCCGACTACTGACCACAGGGCTCACGGCGACAGGAGTTCGGCGATGGGGCGCAGAAGTCCTCCTCCGTGCGCCGCCTCACTGCTCTCGCCGCCTGCCTCACCCTGGCCGTGGCCGGCCCCGTGCTCGCCGACTCGTCGCAGCACGGACCACGACCGCCGGCCGGGTTCTGGGTCGCGGGGGATCTGCACGTGCACACCATCTATGGCCATGACACGTGCATCGACCCGACGACGGCGTGGGACCCGTCGTCAACCGACCGCGCCGCGCGCCGGTCCTGCGACGCGCCGTACACCGTCGGGTTCACACCGGCGCAGCGGCTGGCGGAGGCGCAGCAGCGCGGGCTGAACTTCGTCGCGCTGACCGACCACAACAACGTCGTCAACCAGACCGACCCGGAGGCGCCCGCGTTCGAAGCCGCCAATCCGAACTTCGTCTGGCTGCCGGGGTACGAGAACTCGCAGCCGGGTCACGTCCAAATGCTCGGCGCCCGATCCTGCTACGGCAACAACGGCGCGATGCCGGGCGCGATCATCGAGTGTGACCAGCAAGTCACCGACAAGTCGGCGGCGGGTGAGACCGAACTCGCCGACGGGTTGCGCGCCGCTGGCGGCGTCTTCCAGATCAACCACCCGAGCGACATGAACTGGCTGCGCACCTACGGCTATGCAGTCGTCCCCGACAACGTCGAGGTCTGGAACGAGCCGTGGTTCTACCAATCACCGGCGCCGGCAAGCAACGACGACGACTTCGCCATGCAGTGGTATGACGGCTTCCTGCAACGCGGCTATCAGGTCGGCATCACCGGCGGCAGCGACTCGCACTGGGTGACTACCGACTCGGTACAAGGCATCGGTGATCCGACCACCTGGGTCTTCGTCCGGTCGCTCACCGTGCAGGGCATCCTCGACGGCTTGCGCGCCCATCACACCTTCGTTTCTGCGCTGCCGCCGCTGGAACACGGGCCGCAGCTGTTCCTCGAGGCCGACCACAACGGCGACGGCGTCTACGAGGCGATCGCCGGATCGGACACCAGCCCGCGCTCGGCGTTCCGGGTACGCACCGTCAACGCGGTTCCTGGCAGCACGCTGCGCATCGTCACCGACCGGGGCAGCGTCGACGTCCCGCTCGGCATCGCATCGACGTACGACTTCCGGCTCGGCACTGGCGGCATCCCCGCCGGGTCGAAGTTCGTCCGCGCGCAGCTGTTCGGGCCGGACGCGCAGTCCGCGCGGCAGCAGGGTTGCGACCCGGTCGTCGGCGGCCAGTCGAGCTACTGCCGCGACGTCTTCGCGATGGAAGCAGTCACGTCACCGCTGTTCTTGGACGACTGAGCAATTGGTCTCCTCGCCCCGGGGCGAGGAGAGATGCCGTTAGGTCTGCGGGCTCGATGCGGTGGTCGCCCATTCGGCCGGTCGGCCGAGGCGACGGACTGACGGTTCGAGCAGCAGCGGCACCACACTGCTGGTGACTAGGGCCGCGCCCACGAGCGTGCCTGCCGCGCCACCGATCGTTGCGAGGAGGGCACCCGCGACGACCGGCGCCAGCGGCGTCAGCCCGTCCGATACAAAGCCGGCGGCGCTGTTCAGCCGACCCTGCATTTCGTCGGGTGTGACGAACGACAAGTAGGCGCCGATGCCGGCGTTGTTGGCCGGCAGCAGGAAGGTGCCGACGGCAAGCAGGGCGCCGATCACACGCACGTCGGTCGTCCAGGCCATCGGCACGACGACGGCGGCGAGGACCAGACCGGTGACCATGGTCGTCGTACCGGTGGGCAACCGCTGCGCGTGCCTCGACGCGACGGCCGCGCCGACGATCCCCGCGGCTGCGGCGATCGCGTCGATGGCCCCGATGGCGGCGGGATGCACACCCGCGCGCACCAGGCGCAAGGTAATCGAGATGAGGACGTAGCCCATCGCGAAGTTGAGGATGCCGCCCCAAAGCATCATCGCGCGGGCGGCCCGGTGGCTCCAGAGGAAGCGCATGCCTTCGGCGACATCGGCGCGTAGCCGCTGTTGGCGGGTCGTAACCGGTGCCGGCAGCGGGGTTCGTAAGAAGCGAACCGCGACCGCGAAC
The DNA here is from genome assembly GCA_030840585.1 of Frankiaceae bacterium. Classification (GTDB taxonomy): domain Bacteria; phylum Actinomycetota; class Actinomycetes; order JAFAQI01; family JAFAQI01; genus BP-197. The sequence goes on from JAVEEG010000237.1 coordinate 28,303, forward strand.
GCTGCGAAGGTGATCGCGTCGACCGTGAACGGCAGCGAGGCCGCTACGGCGAACAGCGCGCCGCCAACTGGCGGCCCGATCAGCGAGGCGACGTGGTGGCGGGCCTGCATGCGCGTGTACGCCTGGGCTAGATCCTCGGGCGCGACAACCGCGCGCAACGATGCTGAGGCGGCCGGCGAGAAGAACGTCTCGACGACACCAGCGAGCAGCCCCGCTACGACGAGGGTTGCGATCGACGCATTCCCGGTGGCGATCAGTAGCGCGAAAATGCCGAGGACAACGGCGGAGGCCGTGTTGCTGATCAGCAGCACGCGGCGACGGGACCATCGGTCGACGAGCGCGCCGGCAGGCAGCCGCACGATCGTTCCGGCGGCGTAGAACGCTGTGGTGGCCAGCGCGGCCTGCGTCGTCGAGTGGGTCAGTGCGTAGCCGAGCAACGGGAACACGAGCGACGACATCGCCGAGCCCAACTCGGAAGCCATGTCGCCGAGCCACAGGATGGCGAAGTCGCGATTGCCCTTCAGGCCCGTCGTCGCCGGCGGCCCATCCATCCCGCCGACACTACGGCGGGCCGGTTACGCCGCCGTCGAGTGGGCCGCGTCGCGCCTCAGTGTCCGGGGCTAACGTGCGTTGATGCTGCTTGTCGTTTCGGGGCTCCCAGGCACCGGTAAGTCGGCCGTCGCGGCGGCGTTAGCCCGAGAGATGCAGGGCGTCCATCTGTCGATCGATGCGGTCGAGGATGCACTGCTCGGTGCGGGTCTGGCTCGTGATCAGACCACCGGGATCGCTGCCTACGAAGCGGTTCGGGCGGCAGCCGAACAGAACCTGTTGCTCGGCCGTTTGGTGATAGTCGACGCTGTGAATGACAGCACCGCCGCGCGCCGGACCTGGACGAACGCGGCTGCGGCGACCGGCGCGGCGGTCCGCTTCATTGTTCTCGACGCGCCTCCTGAGGCGGAGCACCAGCGCCGGCTGGCGAATCGTGCTCGCGGGCTCACTCACGTCGCTGAGCCCACGTGGGAGGAGGTGCAAGCCCGCGCCGCGTCATTCGAGCCGTGGGACGACGGATGCGTCCGCATCAACTCCGGGCAGCCCGTTGACGCGATTCTCCGAGACATCCGAGCGACCTTGGGTGGGAGCGGCTGACCTCAGGCGGCGCTCGACGTGCGGGTGAGCGTGAGATGAGTGACGCCGCTCGGGGCGGTGACGCTCTCGATGTCGTAGCCCTCGTCGAGGCCTTCGAGTCCGTCCCACAACCGTTCGCCGCGACCGAGGACGATCGGTACGACCGCGATGTGCATGTGGTCCACCAGATCGGCGGCTAGGAACTGACGAACCGTCGATACGCCGCCGCCGATCCGCACGTCGAGGTCACCCGCCAGACTGCGCGCGAACTCGAGCGCTTCCTTGGGTTCCGCGTCGAGGAAGTGAAACGTCGTACCGCCTTGCATTTCGATCGGGGCGCGCTCGTAGTGGGTCAGTACGACGACCGGTGTGTGGAACGGCGGGTTGTCACCCCACCAGCCCGTCCACCCGTCGTCTTCCCAAGGACCGCGCTGGTGGCCGAACTTGTTGCGTCCCATGATTTCCACGCCGATGCCGGCGCCCCATTTGCTGGCGTACGCATCGTCGACGCCGCGACTGCCGTCTGCTTGACCTGACATCTCGCGGAATGCCCGAGTCGGAAAGAACCACTCGTGCAGGCGGTGACTCGCGTGCCCGAACGGGGTTTCGAGGCTTTGTCCTTCCCCGGTACCAAAACCGTCGAGCGACACGGCGAAGTTATGGACGCGGACGAGTGACACACGGTCATCTTGTCGCACCGCCTGACTAGGACACGGCGCGCCGGACGATTATGTGTTGACTCGGCTGCGAGGCTCTGACGTGTGGCGCTCACGATCCACAATCGTGGCCTGGAGCCGGACATCTTCGGGACCGTCAACCACGCCGACTTCGACCGCTCCTGGCCGCTCTTCATGCAGCAGGACCCGACGGGACAGCTCTACTACGGCGAGATCGACAAGGTCGCCGACTATGTCCTCCTTGCGACCGACGGCGACGAGCCGGTCGCGAAGGCGTACTCGGCGCCGTTCGCCTTCGGCAGCAAGGGTCGCGAGGAGCTGCCCGCGACCGGCTGGGACGGAGTCGTCCGATGGCAACACGCAGACCGGTTAGCCGGCCGCGCCGCCAATATCGCGACCGCGCTGGAGATCGTCGTACTGAAGGAACGCCAGGGCACCGGCATCGCATCGACCATGGTGAAAGCCTTGCGGGACAACGCATTCCGGCTCGGACACGACGTCTTGTATGCACCGGTGCGGCCGTCGCAGAAGTCCGAGGAACCCGAGACGCCGATGGACGAGTATGCCTGGCGGGTCCGCGACGACGGGCTGCCGTACGACGCCTGGCTGCGCGTCCACGTACGAGCCGGCGGCCGGATCCTGAAGGTCTGCCCGCTGTCCATGACGATCGTCGGCACCCTCGCGCAGTGGCGAGAGTGGACCGGACTGCCGTTCGACAATGACGGGCCGATCGTCGTGGCGGGTGCGCTGACCCCTGTCCTCGTCTCCACGGCGCACGATGTCGGCGTCTACGTCGAGCCCAACGTGTGGGTCGAGCATCGCGGCGGCTCCGCGTGACCGTCCGGGAGCAGGTCCGCCTCAGCGTCTATCGCCGCTTCGCCTACGACGGCCGCCCGCCGACGGTGGCCGACCTCGTCGACGAACTCGACAGCACCTCAGACAGCGTTGTCGCCTGCCTACAGCAGCTAGCCGACGAGCGCCATCTCGTGCTTCGGGCCGGCGGCGATGGTCTGCCGCAGATCGTGATGGCGCATCCGTTTTCGGCTGTACCACTGGGTTTCAGCGTGATGGGTCCGAGAACCCTGTGGTGGGGCGGCTGTGCCTGGGATTCGTTCGCCGTACCGCATCTCGTGCCCGACACACCGAGCGTGCTGGTCGCCACCCAGTGCCCGGCTTGTCAACGGCCGCACGCGTTTCAGGTCGCCAAGGACGCACCGCCACCGGGCGAGCAGGTCGCGCACTTCCTCGTGCCGGCCGCACGTATGTGGGACGACGTGGTTCACGCCTGCGCGAACCAGCGGATCTTCTGCTCACCGGCCTGCGTCGACGACTGGCTCGCCAGCGAGCAGCTGCCGTGCGGTTATGTGATGGATCTCGAAACTCTTTGGCGTCTCGCGTCGCACTGGTACGACGGCCGGCTGCAGCCGGGCTACACCCGACGAGAGCCCGCCGATGCGCGCGAGTACCTCGAAAGCGTCGGCCTGTCCGGCCCGTTCTGGGGGCACTGATCCGACGTCGGCGAGACAACTTGCGGCCGGTCGTCCTGCGACCCATGCCGCCGTCGCGCCGTACCGGCGCGCCCTCCATGATGAAGAGCATGAGCACACGCCGGTCGCAATCCGTGTGGTGGCAGATGTGGAGCGGGATGCGCGCCTACGGCGTGAGCATCACCCTGATCTGGGCTATGTGTGCCTGCACGGTGCTCGTAGTACTGGCCTTCGCCGTACCCGGCACGTGGTCGCACATCGCATTCGCGGGCGGGGCCGTCGTGGAACTGCTGTTGTCGGCGCTGACACTGCGGTTCCTGAGCCGTGCGAGCGTCCGGGGGCGGCTCGACGTATAGGTCTGTTGCCTGCGTTCTACGCGACGCTGGTTGTTTGAGAGTGGCCCTGGCGTCGGGCGCGTCTGCGCGTTGACCAAGCGCGCAGAAGCAGCAAGTTGATGCAGGCGCATGCGCCGAGAAGGACCGCGAACGTTACAGCCACGGGCCACATCGGGCCGTTGTCGGGCGCGCCGCTCAGGCGCCAGGCGATGGCACCGACGAAATAGATCACCGGTAGCGCCGGCACGACCGCGGGCATTACCAGCGCGAGGGCGGTCGCCTCGATCGGGTCGAACCCGCTGTGATCATGACCCCACGCGATGCCTGCCAGCACGGCCACAGCGAGGACGTACGTCACCCTGACAGTGCGTGTCGCCCACGTTGTAGCCACCAGTTCAGCGTAGGGCGGCCAGGCCACGTCCGATTCGCGTAGCGGGGCGAGAGGGCTGCTGCGAGCATCAGGGCATGCACAGCCGCCTCGCGCCCGGCGTGGTTTGGCCGGTAGACCCGCAAACACTGCGGTCGGCGTTAGGCGAAGCCGCGACGTCGGTCGAGGTGAACTGGCTGTTCTGGATCAAACAACCGAGCGATCGCCCCGTCGAGGCGACGTGGACACCCTTGCCGGAGGTTCTACCTGGCCTGCAGGTGACCATCCGGCCGATCGCAACGGACGATCTTCAGGTCTTTCGACGTACCGCGCAGCCGGAGATCCTCCACGACCTCGCAGTTTGGTGCCGGCAGGCACTTGCCGCCCCCGAGGGGTGGCGGTTGATGCGGCACAACCGGCGGTGGACCGTCCACGGCAGCGAGGTCTACGCAGCCGAGCGAAGCGGTGTCGACGCGCTGCCCTGGCGGTGGTGATGTACGAGTGACCAGCCCGACGGCGATCGACGAGCTCTACGTCCAAGCCGTGCTTTGGCTCGTCGACGAGCGTGGCCTTGAACCGGTGGTCCGGGCGGCCTGCGACGCGCTGGTGGCCGGGCTCGATGGTGCGGAGTTGCAATCACTTGCCGCCCTCTCGGTCCACTCCTCGTCGTACGACAGTGAGGTGGATCAGACCGTTCGCGCGGCGCTCGCAGAACAGGGTCGACCGCTGCCGCCCAGAGGCAGCGACGAGGCAACGGAAGCGGCGGTGCGTGCGATGGCACGCGAGGCACTACGGGGGCGGTGGATACCGCGTGAGCTGGCCGCATGGGCGCATCGCGTGATCGGTCACAGCGGACCGGCACTCGCGCAGCCACTCGTGAACCTCGACGACTGCTACGACGCGCTCGACTACAGCGGTGACACCGAGGCTGACCTGGATGCTCAGGTGTTGTCCTTCTGCGGCTCGGTCGTTACGGACTAGGTGCCTTGGGTGTGGCCTTCACCCACGTCGCGCGGTAATGCCAACTGTCCTGGTGGCCCCAACAGTCCTCGTACGTGAACTCGACGGGCCGGGGTCAGTATTTCTCTCGGCTACGGTGCCGGGGTGCGGCCGAGTGATGTCGAGGCGGTGCTGATCACCGGCGGCCTCGGTGTCGGCAAGACGTCGGTGTCAGTTGCCCTTGGTGACCTGCTCGGGGCGCAGGGAGACGCCGGCTGCGTCGTCGACCTTGACTGGCTCTGCTGGGCGTGGTCGCCGACGCTGGACTCCTCCCGGATTCACCGGCTGCTGTGCGACAACGTGCGCGCCGTCATGCCGCGGCTGCTGGTCGAAGAGCTGTCCCGGGTTGTCCTGTGCCGGGCGCTGCTCGACGACGGTCAGGTCGAAGCCCTGCGGGACGCCGTCGGTCTTCCGCTGCGCGTCGTTCGCCTGACGACTTCCCGAGCCGAAGCCGAGCGGCGACTGCGCCAACGGGACACCGGCCAAACGCTGCGCCGGCACCTCGCGCAGTTGCCGAGCTTTGCCCTTGCGGTCGAACGAACGGCGGCCGATGCGATCGTCGTCGACACGACGGAACGCACGCCCGAGGACGTCGCTGCCGAGGTGCTCGCTTTGCTCGGGTGGACATCGAAATCCGACCGCTGACGATGGATACTGCCGGATGTGAGGACATTCCTCCTACCACTGCTCGTCGTGTCCGCCCCGATTCTGCCCATCCTGGCGCTGTTCAGGGTGATGCCACGTCCGCCGCGCCTCGACCTGGCCGTGGACGGCGACACCGTGGTGGTCGCCATGCACGGATGCGACGTGTTCTTCTGCATGCGGGCGCGGATCGTCGTCCCGATCGCCGCGGTCGACGGCGTGTGCGTCAGCCGACGAGACCTCGTGCCGCATGAAGGGTTACGCCTGCCCGGCACCAGCTTGGGGAAGTTGATTCGCGCCGGGTCGTACGGCGTCGGTGCCGCGCGAGACTTCTGGAACGTACGGCGAGCCGAGTCGGTGCTTGTCATTCAGTTGTGTCCAGGCGCCGAGTACCGCCGGATCGTCCTGGAGGTCCCGGACCCCGGAGCCGAGGCGTTGCGGCTGCGACCGATCCTCGGCCCGACGACGTTGCCGCTGCTGCCCGTGCTGTAAGAACACCGGCAATGCGTCTGACAGGGTGTCGGCGTGTCCGAAGAGTACGTACCGATTCGCCAAGAGCACCTCGACGCGCTCTGTCCTGAATTGAGTCTCGTGGTCGCGGACGCGATCGCGGCCGGCAACCGGGTGTCGGAAACCTGGGACAGCTTCGGCCACGGCGTGCTGCTCCGGCACCCGCGGCCCGTTTTGGTGAACGTTCCACCGCAGACTCGTTCCGCGCTCACTTACCGGGCAATCGACGATCCGCACTACTGGCTCGGCGAGATCTGGTGCAGCCTGCACCCCGGTTGGTTCGTCGCGTTGCCGTTCACCGCGGGCGCGCGCGACCTACCCTCGCTCCGGCTTCCCGACTTCCGGTGGGGGCCGCCGACGTCTCGCCGCCGGCTTTTGCGCGCGGTGCTCAGGTTGGGCCGGCGATAAGCGTGGTCAGCGTCCTGTTGTCGGTCACGTTCGCGTGCGGCGTACTGATCGCGGTCGCGCATGTCCTCAACAAGAACTTCGTCGCGCCGGTCTCTACGACGTCGCGGCGAACCTCACCGCGTTCGCCTGTGCCGTCGCCGCTTCGGTGCTGCTCGACCACTGGGCCCCGGCGATGTTCTCGTCAGTCGCGATCGTCTGCTGGTTGATGCTGGCGCGACGAACGTTCCTCGCGCGCCACCGGTAAGCCGCCTACCGCGCGGTGACTCGGGTTCGTGCATTGAACGCCGCCAGCATCATCTTGTCCGCCCGCGAGCCTTGCGCCGGCAGCATCCCGATCTGCCGGGCGAGCGTGGCGCCGTCGTAGTAGATGGTGTTGTGCTGGATCAGGCCGTCGCGGATCTCCATCACGTCAACGCCGCGGAAGTGAATCCGGCGGCCGGTCGCGCGGACACCCTGAAACGAACTGCCGGTGAACGTCGCGGCCGCCGACCATTGAACGACCGCCGTCGAATCGTCGGCCACGATCCGCTCGACCGACATGGTCAGGTCGGGAAACGCGGCAAACATGTCGGCGAAGAACGCACGAATCTCGTCCGCCCCCTTGAACTCGCCCACCGCGACGAAGTCGTCGACGTACCCGGGTGCTCCCAGCGCGACGATGGCATCGGGGTCGTGCGCCGCGACGGCGTCGAACGCTGCCTGGGCAACTTGCGCGGGCGTCGCGGTCATCGAGATCTCCAATGCAGTGTCGCCGCGAGGAACGGCGTAGCGGTTGTTACTTGCGCTGAGCGGACTGCGTCGGCACGGCTTCGCCGAGGGCGGCGATCGCCGCGGCCAGGATGATGTCCCGCTGCTCGGCGAGCATGCCGGGCGGGATCTGAGCGGCGCTGTGAATCACACCGAGTGCGCACGCCGTACGGACCGCGCGCTCCGGTTGCGGGTCGACGCCGGCGAGCTGCCGCTGAATCGCGATCGCGAGTGAGTGCGCGCGCTGGCCGACGTCGGGGTGGTGCAGGGTCGCGGGCTCCCGGCCGAGCAGGCCGACGATGTCAACGTGCTCGATGAACAGGTCGAGGTACGCGGAGAGGACGGCGCGCGGATCGTGATCCTCGGCGGACCGGAGCTCGGTCACGAGCCGGCCCATCCCGTCGAGGAGCGGCCGGGTGAGCTCCAGCAGGAGCAACTCCTTGGCCGGGAAGTGGTAGTAGAGCGCGGCCTTGGTCAGCTGCAGCCGCTCGGCGATCTGGCGGAGCGAGGTGGCGTCGTACCCCTGGGCGAGGAACAGCTCGAGCGCGGTGTCGAGGATCTGCTCGCGGGTCCCCATCCGGCTTGGTGTGGTCACGATTCCCCCCGTACCTCTATGTCCGGAAAGATTAGCCGCTACAGTCTCCTTGCCGGGCGGCAGGTAGGGAGCGTGGACGGTGGCAGGGAGCAAACGGGCCGATGCGTGACCCGTTCGGCCGGCACGCCCGGCGGCTGCGGCGTGCGCTGCGCGACGACCTGCCGGCCACCGAGCCCATCGAGGCATACGCCCGGGACGACACGCAGGGGGACTACTGGGTGCTCACCGGCCGGGAGCTGATCGTGCTCGGCGGCGCGCCGCTGGCGCCGCGCGGCCGCGTGCTGCTCAACGACGCTGTCGGCGCGGTCACCCCGGCGACGGTAGGGATCAGCGCGCACGTGCGCTCGCGCACCGGTAGCGGCGCCATCCTGATCGGCGCGTTCCGGACGTCGAACGGCGTCACTCGCCGGCTCGCCGCGCTGCTGGACCCAGGCAGCGACGAGCCGGAGCCCGGCCATGACGAGTGACCGCGCGGCCGGCGAGAGCCCGCCGTGCGTCGGTTGCCTCGGTGACCGCCGCTGTTGGGTCTGCCTTGGTCAAGGGCGGCACGAAGGTCGCGAGGGACGCCTGAGCGGGGCGGCGTGCCGTCGCTGTCGCGGCACCGGACGCTGCGCGTTGTGCTGCGACTTGAGCGCGCCGGACCGGCCGCACCCGCTCATTCGTTACCCGCTCTTGGTCCTGTGACGGGCTGAGCCGGCGTCGGGCTACTCGCTGATGATGACGTAGCTCGCCGTGCTGGTCGCCGCGGCGATGGTGCCGTTGGCGGTCGCGGTGAGCGTGGTCGTGCAGTTCAGGCCGCCCCACGCGCCGACCGAGCCGGTGCCCGGGCCATCGACGTGCGTGGTGTACGTCAGGCCGTCACAGAGGAGCTTCACGTCGGCGCCGCCGCTGGTGACGACGACGTTGACCGTCCGGCGCACACCGCAGCTGCTGCACTCGACCGGCGGCGGGCCCTGGGTGGCGCAAGACGACGAGACGCCGGCGTTGACGTTCTGCAGCGTCGTGGCGCAGTAGGGGGTGAGCACGGAGATGGGGCCGGCGTGCGCGGCGGGGATCACAGCGGCGGCCGGCGCGAGCAGCGCGGCGGCGAGGATGAGGCGGGTGCGCATTGGGCACCTTCCGGTCAGGGGATCACGGGCGGCGCACTGCTTCGCCGCGATCCGCGAAACTCCTTCCGGCGCCGACACTTTGTGTCACCGGGCGAGGATCGGGCGGACGGGACCGGATCGGGGAGGGCTGCGGCTGATGCGACGGGTGACCTACTCGATGGGCGTTTCCCTCGACGGCTACGTCACCGGCCCGACCGGCGGCATCGACTGGACCGGGCCCGACCCGGAGGTATTCAGCTTCGTCACCGACGAGATCCAGCAGGTAGGCGTCCACCTACTCGGCCGGCGGCTGTACGAGACGATGCTCTATTGGGAGACGGCCGACCAGGACCCATCGCTCGACGACGCGATGCTCGAATGGGCCGCAATCTGGAAGCGGCTGCCGAAGGTCGTCTTCTCCACCACGTTGACCGCCGTGGAGGGCAACGCCCGGCTCGCTACCGGCGGGCTCGCGGAGGAGATCGAGCGGTTACGGGCCGAGCGGGCGGACGGCGACATCGCGATCGGCGGCCCGACGCTCGCGGCCCAAGCCGCCGACCTGGGTCTCATCGACGAATACCGGATGCGTCTTCATCCGGTTCTGGTGGGCGGCGGCACGCCGTACTTCCACCGCCCGGCGAGCTACCTGAATCTCGACCTCGTCGAGAGTCGAACCTTCAGCTCGCAGGTGGTCTATCTGCGGTATCGGGTCGCGCCGAAGCAGTGATGCCCCAGCGTCCGGACCACGTCTCTCCAGGATCGAGGACGACGAGCCCGGTGCCCGAGGCGAGCGCGTTAGGCGGTGCGGTCATGGGTTCGACACCCAGGCCGCGACGGCGCCGGCTCGGGTCCGGCAGCGCGTCGCCGGTGAACACTTCGACGTAGTCGTAGCTGCCGTCGACCCACAGCGACACCGCGCGATCCTGTTGCGGATGCGTGAGCGTCAGCGTGAACCGGCCGCCATCGTCGCGTCGTAGCCGGGTGAACGTGTAGTCGATCTCCGTCGTACCAATCGGGCGCGGCTCGCGGAAGTCGTACGGCGTGCCCTCCAAGCTGGCGACGCTGGTAGGGATCTGTTGCGCGCCGGTCTCTATCCACGCGTCGGCGGGAGGTGCAGCAACGCGTCGTCGATCGTTGCCGTGCCGGCGGTGAGGTACGGGTGCGCGCCGGCCGCGACGGGTGCCGGGCTGTCGCCGCGGTTGGTGATCGACTGCTCGACCGACAGGCCGTTGTCGTCGAGCGCGTAGCGCACCGACACCTCGAGCGGCCAGGGATAACCGGGCTGCGGCCAGCTGGTGCAGCCAAGAGTGACGGCGGCGGAGTCGCGATCGACGACGTGCCAGCCGAGCCACCGGACCAGGCCGTGGATCGCGTTGTGCTGTTCGGGTTCGGTGAGCGAGAGCTGCTGCGGCTTGCCGTTCCACTCCCACTTGCCGTCCCGCACCCGATTGGGCCACGGGATCAACGTCTGCCCGCGCGCGCCGTCGGCCATGGCGTCGGCGGCGTAGCCGTCGAGCACGTCGCTGTCCGCAACCCGATAGCTGCGGATGCCGCCACCGACCGTGACGACGACGGCCTCCTGGTCAGCGTGCCGAAGCACGATCTGTTCGCCCGACGGTGCCCATGTGTTCGCCACGGTGAGCACGTTCCCAGAACGCGCGCCGCGGACTCGTCCGGGCAACGGCTGGTGACACCGACCGCGTCGCGGGTGTAGGAAAACGCCTAACGACACACGACCGGTGGGGGCCATGACGGGTCAGGTGGCAGCGCGCGGGCGCATTGCTCCCGGCGCGATCGTCCTTCCGCTGCTCGTCGTGGCGGCGATCGCGTGGACGCTCACGGTGCGCGCCGGCAATGGCTCGATGGGCATGTCGGCGGCCGCGTTCGTCGTCGCGTGGATCGTGATGATGGTCGCGATGATGTTGCCGGCCGTCGCGCCGGTGGTCGCGCTGTACGCGCTGGCTGCCCGCCGCCAACTGGTCGCGGCGGTCCCGGTCTTCGTCAGCGGCTACCTGCTGGTCTGGGCCGTGTCGGCGGTTCCGGCGTACGCCGTCGCCGGCGCGGTCAACGACCCGCTGATGAACGGCGAGACCTGGGTGCAGCGCGTCGTCGGTGTCACGTTGCTCGCCGCCGCGGTGTACCAGCTGTCGCCGTTGAAGGCGATCTGCCTGCGGCACTGCCGGTCGCCGCTGTCGTTCTTCACCGCCCGTACGTCGAGCCTTCGCACTGTGCCGGCCGCGTTTCGTGCCGGCGTCGGTCATGGCTTGTACTGCCTCGGTTGTTGCTGGGCGCTGATGGCGATCCTCGTCGTGCTCGGCGGGATGCAGCTCGCTTGGGCGCTGGCACTCGCCGCAATCATCACGCTGGAAAAGCTCGCGCCCGGTGGCCCGGCGATCGCCCGGGTCGTGGCCGGCGCGGAGGGCGGTCTCGGTCTCGCGATCGTGATCTCGCCGGGAATCGTCACGCACTTGATCTCGATGCCGTCCATGTCCATGTGAGGAGGCGCTATGT
>JAVEEG010000066.1 GCA_030840585.1 Frankiaceae bacterium
GTGACGGTGGCGACCTGCTCAAGTGCTCCTTCTGCGGAAAGAGCCAGAAGCAGGTCAAGAAGCTCATCGCCGGCCCCGGCGTGTACATCTGCGACGAGTGCATCGACCTCTGCAACGAGATCATCGAGGAAGAGCTCACCGAGAGCTCCGACGTCAAGTTCGACGAACTGCCCAAGCCGAAAGAGATCTACGAGTTCCTCGACGGCTACGTGATCGGGCAGGACAACGCGAAGAAGACCCTCTCGGTCGCCGTCTACAACCACTACAAGCGGGTGCAGGCCGGCGCGACCGACAAAGACCCGGTCGAGTTGCAGAAGTCCAACATCATGCTGCTCGGGCCCACCGGCTGCGGCAAGACTCTGCTGGCGCAGACCCTCGCGAAGATGCTCAACGTCCCGTTCGCGATCGCCGACGCGACCGCGCTCACCGAAGCCGGCTACGTCGGCGAGGACGTCGAGAACATCCTGCTGAAGCTGATCCAGGCCGCTGACTACGACGTCAAGAAGGCCGAGACCGGCATCATCTACATCGACGAGATCGACAAGATCGCCCGCAAGTCGGAGAACCCAAGCATCACCCGTGACGTCTCCGGCGAAGGCGTGCAGCAAGCGCTGCTGAAGATCCTGGAAGGTACGACGGCCAGCGTCCCGCCGCAGGGCGGCCGCAAGCACCCGCACCAGGAGTTCATCCAGATCGACACCACCAACGTGCTGTTCATCGTTGGCGGCGCGTTCGCCGGTCTCGACAAGGTGATCGAGTCGCGGGTGGGCAAGAAGGGCATCGGCTTCGGCGCGACGATGCGCGGCAAGGCCGAGCTCGACACCGCCGACGTGTTCGCCGACGTCATGCCGGAAGACCTGTTGAAGTACGGCATGATTCCGGAGTTCATCGGCCGGCTGCCGGTCATCACCAGCGTGCACAACCTCGACCGCGAGGCGCTGATCCGGATCCTCACCGAGCCGAAGAACGCGCTGGTCCGCCAGTACAAGAAGCTGTTCGAACTCGACAACGTCGAGCTCGAGTTCAGCACCGACGCACTCGAGGCGATCGCCGACCAGGCCATCCTGCGCGGCACCGGCGCCCGCGGGCTGCGCGCCATCATGGAAGAAGTCCTGCTGTCGGTGATGTACGACGTGCCGTCGCGCAAGGACGTCGCCAAGGTCGTCATCACCGGCGAGGTCGTGCTCGAACACGTCAACCCGACCCTCGTGCCGCGCGACGCGCAGACGCCGCCGAAGCGCGAGCGCCGGGAGAAGTCGGCGTAACCTCCGCTCTTCCCGCCCGCCGCCCGTGACCGCGCTCGAGGTCCGCGGCCTGGTCAAGACCTACGGCCGCCAGCACGCGTTGGCCGGTGTTGACTTGACCGTCGCGCCCGGCGAGCTGGTCGGCCTGCTCGGCCCTAACGGCGCCGGCAAGTCCACCCTGGTCAAGAGTGTCTGCGGCCTGGTCCGGCCGACCGCGGGGACGGCCACCGTGTTCGGCCAACGGGCCGGCAGCCGCACCGCCCGGACCGCGATCGGCTACCTCGCCGAGTTGTTCCGCTACCCCGCCTGGAGCACCGCCGACGAACTGTTGCGGCTGCACCAGCGCCTCGCCGGCAGCGACGGCGGCGCCGCCGAGCGGCAGCGGTTGCTCGACCTCGTCGGCCTGCCCGGCGAGTCCGATCGGCGGGTCGGCGCGATGAGCAAAGGCATGCAGCAGCGGCTCGGCCTCGCGCACGCATTGGTGGGCGGGCCGCGGCTGCTGCTGCTCGACGAGCCGACCAGCGCCCTCGACCCGGTCGGCCGCCGGCTGGTCCGCGACGTACTCGCGCACCTGCGCGACAGCGGCGTCGCCGTACTGCTGAACAGCCATCTGCTGAGCGAGGTCGAGCTAGTCTGCGACCGCGTCGTCATCATCCGGACCGGCACCGTCGTCGCCGAAGGAGCGCCGTCGGATCTGTCCCGCCCGCGCGGCGTCGAGGTCGACACGAACACCGGCCGCCGGGTCATCGACGGGCTGGTCCGCGACGACATCCCCGCCCTCGTCGCGCGCCTCGTCGCGGACGGCGAGCAGGTGTACGCCGTCCGCCCGCTCGCCAGCACGCTCGAAGACGTCTACCTCGACGCGGTGCAAGGGCAGACCGGATGATCGGCAGCGTTCGCGCGATCTGGGTGCTCGCGTTGTGGGCCATCCGCGAGTCGGTCCGGCGCCGGGTCTTCGTCGTCGTCGCGCTGCTGACCGCCGGGTTCCTGGCGCTGTTCGGGCTCGGCTGCACGGTCGCGTTCGCGCACAACCGCGCCGGCGATCGTTCGTTCGGTGCCATCGTCGACGCGCACGAGCTGGCCGGCGCGACCCTGAACGGTCTCGCGATGTTCGCGATCCTGTTCCTCGGCAGCGTGCTGGCGACGTTCCTGACGTTGTCGGTGGTCCGCGGTGATGCCGAAGCGGGGCTGTTGCAGCCGCTGGTCGTCCGGCCGGTCGGCCGCGCGCAGGTCCTGCTCGCCCGCTGGCTCGCCGCCGCCACCGTCTGCGCCGCGTATGTCGCCCTCGTGGACGTCGCGGTGCTGCTGACATTGCAGGTGAGTGGCGACTGGCAGCCCGCGCATGCCGTGTCGGCCGGGCTGCTGCTCGCACTCGCGGTCGCGGTCCTCGCCGGGCTGTGCGTGCTCGGCTCGGTTCTACTCAGTTCGATCGCGAACGGGATCGCGGCGTTCATGCTGCTCGGCGCCGGGATGTTCGCCGGACTGCTCGGCCAGGTCGGCCACGGCATCAACAACCCGTCGCTCGAACACACCGCGCACCTGGTCAGCTGGGGGCTGCCGTTCGAGGCGCTGTACCAGGACGCCCTCGCCCGCACCACTGCCGGGCAGGCCGGCACCACACGATTCCTCGTCAACCTCGGCCCGTTCGGCGGCGGCCACGAGGCCGGCAGCGGCCTGTTGCTGTACGTCGCCGGGTACCTCGCGCTGGTCGGCGTGCTGTCCGTCGTCGTCACCTCACGTCGGGATCTCTGACCCGACCGCGCTTGACTACGTCTTCGCCCGGATTGACGCTTTTTCGGGCCTGCGTTTGCCCGAGTACGCCGGATTCGCACCGGCGGAACTAGTCAGTTCGGACTATGGACCGGGTTCGCTTACTACCTGTAGTCATGAGGGCGAACCACATTCGGCGCAAGGGGAGGGGTCCGGTGGCGGTCGGGCGTGACGACGCGGCCTTGCTGCCGATGTTGTTGACGCTGGCGCGCCGGATCACGGCCCGGCACGACCTCGACGACGTGCTCGCCGAGACCTTCCGGTGCCTGCGACCGCTGGTGAAATTCGGCGGCGGCTCGATCCAACTGGTCGACGAAGAGGGCTGGATCCAGATGGCCGCGGCCGACCCGGCCGCGCCGGATCACGTGATGGCGCACCGGGTGCCGCTCGGCGGATCGGTCGCCGGCCGGGTGATCCTCACCGAGCACCCGATCTACCTGCCCGACTTGGAGGACGACGAGCGGCCGCGGTCCCGCACCGCCGTGAGCTCCGGCGTCCGCAGCTACTTCGCGGTGCCGCTCATCGCCGACGGTCAGGCGATCGGCATCCTGCAGGTCGACTCGCCGACACCGTCGGCATGGACCGACGCGCAACGGCTGGTCTTCGCGTCGGTCGCGCCGGTGGTGGCGGCCGCAATCCAGAACGCGCGCGCGCACGCCCGCGCGGCGTCGGCACGGATCCAGGCCCGCAGCGCCGACCGCAAACTCGCGGAGGCGCGAGCGCTGGCGACGACAATCCGGGCCTGCCTCGAGGCAGGCGACCCGGAGGCGCTGGACCGGCAACTGCAGCGGCTCGAGGGCCTACTGGGCGAGGTTGCCGACGTACGACACCTCGACCTGCGGCTGGCCGAGGCCCGCGTTGCCGTCGGCTGACCGCTCCCCGACTTTGCTCGACTTTCGCTGGTGATCGCGCGCCGCGTGAGCGTGCGTGGGCGGTCGAGAACCGCGAAAGTCGAGCAAAGCCGGCTTAGAGCGTGACGTCGACGACGAGGTTCGTGCTGGCGGCGGCGCCGTCCAAGACGAGCTCCTGGATCCGGCCCGCGCTCTTCAGGTCGTCGCTGCCACCGGCGAGCAGTTCGATGACATCGCTCGGCCCGCGCACGGCCGCGCGCGCGACATCGGTGCGCATCGAGACCTTGGCCTCCGACTTTGCCTTGCGCACCTGCGACAGCGCGTCGCCGACGACCGACAGCAACCGCACTTCGCCCTCGTCGATCGCGACCTCCGCGAGTGACGGCCACGACGCGCGATGCACCGAGCCCGGGCGCCACCACGACCAGACCTCTTCGGTGACGAAGGGCAGGAACGGCGCGAACAATCGCAGTGTCACGTCGAGCGTCAGCGCGAGCGCGGCCCGTGCCGACGCCGCGCCCGCGTCGCCGCGTTCGCCGTACGCGCGTTCCTTCACCAGCTCGACGTAGTCGTCGCAGAAGGTCCAGAAGAACGTCTCCACGGCCTCCAGCGCGCGGGTGTGCTGGTAGTCGTCGAACGCCGCCGTCGCGGTCGCGACCACATCGGCGAGCCGCGCGATCAGCGACCGGTCGAGCGGATGCGTCACCGCGGACAGGTCGGGTTCGGAAGCACCGAGACCGAGGGCGAACTTCGACGCGTTGAGCAACTTGATCGCGAGCCGCCGGCCGATCTTCATCTGTCCGGTGTCGAATGCCGCGTCGGTGCCGAGCCGGGCCGACGCCGCCCAGTAGCGCACCGCGTCGGAGCCGTGCTCTTCGAGCAAGCCCATCGGGGTGACCACGTTGCCCTTGGACTTCGACATCTTCTTGCGATCCGGATCGAGGATCCACCCGCTGATCGCCGCGTCCGACCACGGCAACGTGTCGCCGTCGAGATGTGCGCGCACGACGGTCGCGAACAGCCAGGTCCGGATGATGTCCTGACCTTGCGGCCGCAGATCCATCGGGAAGACCCGCGCGAACAGGTCTTCGTCGAAGCCCCAACCACCAGCGATCTGCGGTGTCAACGACGACGTCGCCCAGGTGTCCATGATGTCGGGGTCGCCGACGAACCCACCCGGTTGGCCGCGTTGCGATTCGTCGTACCCCGGCGGGCAGTCGCTCGACGGATCGATGGGCAACGTGTCCTCGGCCGGCGTGATCGGCGCCGACCAGTCCGGCTCGCCGTCGGCACCGACCGGGTACCACAACGGGATCGCGACGCCGAAGAACCGCTGCCGGCTGACCAGCCAGTCACCGGTCAGGCCCTCGACCCAGTTCTCGTAGCGCACCTGCATGTGCGGCGGGTGCCAGCGCAGTTCGCGACCGCGGGCCAGCAACTCGTCGCGCAACGAAGCGTCGCGGCCGCCGTTGCGGATGTACCACTGCCGCGTCGTCACGATCTCGAGCGGCTTGTCACCCTTCTCGAAGAACTTGACCGGATGCGTGATCGGCTTCGGGTCGCCGCGCAGGTCGCCGGTCTCCCGCAGCATCGCGACGACTTCCTCGCGGGCCGAATGCACCGTCTTGCCGGCCAACCGCGCGTACGCGGACGCATCGACATCGGCCGGCGGATCCGGCAGCAGCCGGCCGTCACGGCCAAGAATCGCCCGCGTATCAAGGGAAAGTTCGCGCCACCACGTCACGTCGGTCAGGTCGCCGAACGTGCAGATCATCGCGATGCCGGACCCCTTGTCGGGATCGGCGAGGTGATGCGCCTTTACCGGCACCTCGACCCCGAACAGCGGCGTCCGGACGGTCGCGCCGAACAGCGGCGCATAGCGCGCGTCGTCCGGATGCGCGACCAGCGCGACGCAGGCTGGGATCAACTCCGGGCGAGTCGTCTCGATGACGACGTCACCGCCGCCGTCGGATCGGGCGAACGCGATCGCGTGGTACGCGCCCGGCCGCTCGCGATCCTCGAGCTCGGCCTGCGCGACCGCGGTCCGGAACGTCACGTCCCACAGCGACGGTGCCTCGGCCTGGTAGGCCTCGCCGCGGGCGAGGTTGCGCAGGAAGGCCCGCTGCGACACAGCACGCGCCCGCGCGTCGATGGTCTGGTAGTGGTGCGACCAGTCGACCGACAAGCCGAGCCGGCGCCACAGGGTCTCGAACGCTTGCTCGTCTTCCTCGGTCAGCCGCTCGCAGAGCTCGATGAAGTTACGCCGCGACGTGGACACCTGATCCTTCGCCGCGCCCTCGACGGAAGGCGGCTCGAACGACGGGTCATACGGCAGCGATGGGTCGCAGCGGACGCCGTAGTAGTTCTGCACCCGGCGCTCGGTCGGCAGGCCGTTGTCGTCCCAACCCATCGGGTAGAAGACCTCGCGCCCGCGCATGCGCTGGTAGCGCGCAATCAGATCGGTGTGCGTGTAGGAAAAAACGTGACCGACGTGCAGTGACCCGCTGACCGTCGGCGGGGGAGTGTCGATCGCGTAGATCTCGTCGCGGGACTTCGACCGGTCGAACCGGTAGGTGCCCGCGTCCTCCCATACCGAGACCCAGCGCTCCTCGAGGCCGTCGAGCGACGGTTTCTCCGGCAGCTGCGTGGGATCGGTCATGCCCGCCATCGTATTGACCGCCGTAACCTCTTTTCCGTGGTCGACGAGCTGGTCCGGGTGGAGAAGGCGCTGGCCGGGCGCTTCCCGACCCGGATGGTGCCGGACCTCGACCGGATCACCGACCTGCTCGATCTGCTCGGCAGCCCGCAGCGCGCGTACCCGTCAATCCACGTCACCGGCACCAACGGCAAGACCACGACTGCCCGGATGATCGACGCGTTGTTGCGCGCGTTCGGCATCCGCACCGGCCGTTACACCTCGCCACACCTCGAGTCGGTGACCGAGCGCATCGCGCTCGACGGCGTACCGCTCGATCCCGCTCACTTCGCTGAGACGTACGACGAAGTCTCGACGTACGCCGAGATCGTCGACGGCCGGCATCCGGACAAGGTGACGTACTTCGAGTTCCTGACCGCCATGGCGTTCGCGGCGTTCGCGGACGCGCCGATCGAGATCGGGGTGGTCGAGGTCGGCCTCGGCGGGCGGTGGGACGCGACCAATGTCGTCAACGCGCCGGTCGCGGTCGTCACGCCGATCGGGCTCGACCACGTCGGCATCCTCGGCGACACCGTCCAGGCGATCGCGGCCGAGAAGGCCGGCATCATCCATCCCGGCGCCGTGGTCGTCGAAGCTCCGCAGCCGCCGGGGGCTGCAGCCGAGCTCGCCGCACGGGCCGAGGAGGAAGGTGCCTCGATCGTGCGGGTCGGCGCCGACTTCGGCGTGCGATCGCGCACCGTCGGGGTCGGTGGTCAGATGCTCGAGCTCGAAGGTCTCGCCGGGACCTACGAGGAGATCTTCCTTCCGCTGTACGGCGCCCACCAGGCCGGCAATGCCGTCTGCGCACTCGCCGCTGTCGAGGCCTTCTTCGGCGCGGGGGACCGCGGCCGGCTCGACATCGACGTCCTGCGGTCGGCGTTCGCGCG
>JAVEEG010000081.1 GCA_030840585.1 Frankiaceae bacterium
CGACGTCGTCAACGGTCAGCGGCCGGAACGTCATCTGCGCAGTCACCGGCCCAGCCTGACCGATCCCGCCCGCAGCCGCATCTGATTTGTCGGGGACCATGGAGCCATGACCGAGCAACCGGAGGGCCCAACCGAAGGGCTGCGCATCGTGACCGTCGGACCGGACGGCCAGCCCATCGGGCCCGGCCAGCCGGATGACGACGATGGCATGCCGTTGACCGAGATGGTCGAGCAGCCCGCGAAGGTCATGCGAATCGGCACGATGATCAAGCAGCTGCTCGAAGAAGTGCGGGCCGCACCGCTCGACGAGGCCAGCCGGGTCCGGCTGCGCGAGATTCACCAGAGCTCGATCAAGGAACTGGCCAGCGGGCTCGCCCCCGAGCTGCGGGAGGAACTCGAGCGGCTGACGCTGCCGTTCTCGGACGATTCGGTGCCGACCGACGCCGAGCTACGGATCGCGCAGGCTCAGCTGGTCGGTTGGCTGGAGGGGCTGTTCCACGGCATCCAGACCGCGTTGTTCGCCCAGCAGATGGCCGCCCGCGCGCAACTCGAAGAGATGCGCCGCCGCGCCTTGCCAATGGGCGCGCCAGACCAACCCGCCCAACAAACAGGCCCCTACCTGTAGTTCGCGCCGCCCCCTCCCCGTCGACTGTGACGTTTGAGGCGGAATGACCGGCGGATAACGCTTCGAACGTCACAGTCGACAGCGATAGCCGGGGGTCGGACACAACCTTTCCGGCCGGCCGGGAGTCTGTGGGGCGTGGGCGACATCGGTCAGACCGCGCAAGAAGCGATCCCGACGCCCGTTGCCGAGCAGAGCGACGAGGCGCTGCTCACCGCGCTGTTCCTCGACCGGTACGACGCGCTGATCCGGTTCGCGACTGCGATCGCGGGTTCGCGCCACCGGGCCGAGGACGCCGTACAGGACGCGTATGCGCGGTTGTTCGCCCACCCGCGACGGCTGCGGGATCGGGGCGCGGCCGACGCTTACTTGCGTTCCGCGGTGCTGAACGCGGCCCGGTCCGCCGCGCGGCGCCGGCCGCTCTTGCACCGGGCCGCAAAGCCCGACGCCGATCTCGCGCTCGGTGTCGCCGCGCGCCGGGACGTCGTCACCGCCCTGCAGTCGTTGCCGCGGCGCGAACGCGAGGCGGTCGCGTTGCGCTACCTGCTCGACCTGTCCGAGCGGGACACGGCGCTGGCGCTGCGGGTCAGCGTCGGTGCGGTGAAGGGTTACACGTCGCGCGGGCTGGCCCGGCTCGCTGATCTGCTCGGAGACCGTGATGGCTGAACCGTCCGACGTCCTCGTAAGGCTGCGCGAGGTCCCCGGTGCGAGCCCGGACGACGACACCTTGCGCGCGATCCTCGCCGCGGGTCGGCGGCGGCGGGGTCGTCGCCGGTACGCGCCGGTCGCGGCGTCGGCCGTGGCCGTCGCGATGGTGGCGGTGGTCGCGCTCGTGGTGCGGCCGTTCGGCACCGCCGATGACCGCCCGGCCGGTGGCGGGCACCAGTGCACGCCCGCCCAGCTGCGGGTCACTACCAGCGCCATCTCCATCGGCTCGAACCCGCACCCGTTCGACAGCGTGACCGTGCTCATCCAGACCAGGCAGCGCTGCGCCGTTTCCGGCCCGTTCCGGATCGAGGTCCGCGCGGCCGACGGGACGTGGACGCCCGTCCCGCAACCGGCGCAGGTGGTCGGCATCCGGCACATGCTCGCCACCGGACGGCAGACCGCCGCGACGCTACGGCTGGACCCGCCGAGGACGTACGGCATCGACCTCGGCTGGACCCGCAAGTCGGCGCGATGCGCGCCGCGCGACATCCGGCTGGCCGGTCCGGGTCTCGCCATCCCGATGGCATCACTGCCGCAGTGGTGCGGCCAACCGATCGCCGTGAGCAACACCTACTCCGCCTACGTCACGTACAGCGTCAAGTGGATCAGCGCGGTGCCGAAGGGCGACGACCTGATCGTCACCTACCAAGGTGTGTGCCGCGGGGTTCGCCCGCAGGTCGCCGAAACCGCGCGCACCGTCACCGTCGCCCTCGTTACGGCGGTCGTCACCGGACCGAGTGGCTGCTTCGCGATTCCCCTGACGCCGGTGACGACGCGAGCGCGATTGCAACAACCGCTGGGCGACCGAAAGCTGCTGCATGCGAAGGTCGGACTGTGGCCGGCGATCAGTCGCTGACGTAGAGGCGTTCGAGTACGACGGCCACGCCGTCGTCGTCGTTCGACGCCGTCACCTCGTCGACGATTGCGAGCACTTCGGGATGCGCGTTCGCGACCGCGACACTGTGCCCGGCCCACGCGAGCATCGGCAGGTCGTTCGGCATGTCGCCGAACGCGACGACATCCGCGGCCGAGTGGCCGTTGCGCTGCACTACTTCGGCCAGCGTTGTCGCCTTGCTGATCCCGGCGGCACTGATCTCGAGCAGGCCGTCGCGAGAGGAGTGCGTCATCGTCGCGGTCGCCTCGTCGACGACCGCACGCGCGCGGCGTAACAACTCGTCCGAGTCGAGTCCTTCGTGGCGGGCCAGCAACTTCGCCAACGGCCGCGACAGCAGGGTCTCGAGATCGGCGACCACCGCGCCAGCGTCGACCGTGGGCCAGCGCGGCCGGTACGCCGGCTCGTGGCCGAACTCCAATTCGACCGTCTCGACCGCGAACCCGAGGCCGGGGATCGCGGCCCGCAACGACGCCACCAACTCGCGCGCGACATCGACGCCGAGCGGATGTGACTCGACGATCGTCTCGGTCCGCAAGTCGTAGACCAGCGCGCCGTTCGCGCACACAGCGAGACCGTGGTGCCCGGTCTGCTCGGCGATCTGATGCATCCATCGCGGCGGCCGGCCGGTGACGATGACGACGGTCGCGCCAGCCTCCGCCGCCATCACCAATGCGTCGCGGGTGCGGGTGGAAATGGTGCCGTCCGATCGCACGATGGTGCCGTCGAGATCGGTCGCGACGACCAGCGGCACCAACTTCATGCGATCGGTTCGAGCACCTCGCGGCCGAGGTATGGCCGCAGCGCTTCCGGCACCCGGACCGATCCGTCGGCTTGCTGATGCACTTCGAGCAGGCAGGCAATCGTTCGCGCGATCGCGCACAGCGTTCCGTTGAGTGTCGCGACCGGCGCCGGGCCCTCCGCGGTGCGGTAGCGCACGCCGAGCCGGCGCGATTGGAACGTCGTGCAGTTCGACGTAGAAGTCAGTTCGCGGTAACGACCCTGCGACGGGAACCACGCCTCGCAGTCGAACTTGCGCGCCGCACTCGACCCGAGATCACCGGCCGCAATGTCCAGCACCTGGAACGGCAACTCCAGCGACGTCAGGAATTGCTTCTCCCAGTCGAGCAACCGGCGATGTTCGGCAACCGCATCGTCCGGCGGGCAGAACGAGAACATCTCGACCTTGTCGAACCAGTGCACCCGGATGATGCCTTTGGTGTCCTGGCCATACGAGCCGGCCTCGCGGCGGAAGCACGACGAGAAGCCGGCGTACCGGCGCGGCAGCAGATCCCCGTCGAGGATCTCGTCCATGTGCATCGCGGCCAGCGCGACCTCGCTGGTGCCGACGAGATACAGATCGTCGGACTCCACCCGGTAGATCTCGGCGGCGTGCGCACCGAGAAAACCGGTGCCCTCCATGGCTTCCGGCCGTACCAACGACGGCGCGATCACCGGCACGAACCCGGCCGCCGTCGCTTGCGCCATCGCCAGGTTCACCAACGCGAGTTCGAGCAACGCGCCTACGCCGGTGAGGAAGTAGAACCGCGCACCGCTGACCTTCGCGCCGCGTTCCAGATCGATCGCGCCGAGCCGCTGGCCGATCTCGACATGGTCGCGAACCTCGAAGTCGTACGACGGCACCGTGCCGATCGTCTCGATCACGACCGAGTCGGCTTCACCGCCTTCCGGCGCGCCGTCCTCGACGAGGTTCGCCAACGCGTACGACGTCGCGCGCAATGCGACGTCCGCGGCCGACTGCTCCTCCTCCGCGGCGCGGACCGAATCCTTGAGTGCCTTGGCCTTCTCGATCAACGCCGGTCGCTCGGCCGGCGACGCCGACTGGATCCCTTTGCTGGCCGTATTCGACTCGGCCCGCAACGTGTCGGCGGCGGTCACCGCGAGCCGGCGGCGTTCGTCCGCGGCGAGCACCGCGTCGACCAGCGCGGGGTCGGAACCGCGCATGCGCTGGCTGCGCCGGAAAGCGTCCGGGTCGGCACGGAGGGCCCGAAGGTCGATCACGCTCCGAGGCTATCTGTGCGGCCTCGACTACCTGTCTTCGCGAAATTGTTTCGACACGGCGCGCGAGGTTCCCGACGAAGCCCCGTTGTCCGGGTCAGTACGAACGGGTCGTACATCCCCCACGAAGGGAGCTCCACTTCATGAAGCGGATCGCCGCTGTTCTCACCCTCGCCGGCGCGCTCGTCGGCATCGCCGCCCCGGCTGCTTTCGCCGACGGCAGTGCCTGCGTGCACTTCTACCTGAACGTGAACGGCACCGAGCAGACCGTCGACCAGTGCACCCCGGTCTAATCTGCTGAACTCTCTAGTCGAGGCCCCCGCACCGTCCGTCAGTGCGGGGGTCTCGCCGTGTCCGGAATCAATTACCGCGACGCAGCGCTTCGACCCAGGCATGCGCGTCGGTGAAGTCAACGTCCGCCGTACCCGGCCGTTCGGTCGCCGCGACCCCGTCGGCCCGCGGGTACGAGCCGAGGAACCGTACGTCGGCACACTCGCGGCGTAGCGCCGCCAACGTCTCTGCCACCCGCGCGCTGGCGATGTGTCCCTCGGCGTCGATCGAGAAGTAGTAGCGGCCGAGACCGACGCCGGTCGGGCGCGACTCGATACGGGTGAGGTTCACCCCCCGCACCGCGAACTCGGTGAGCAGTTCGAGCAGCGCACCCGGATGGTCGTCGCGGATGAACGCGATGACCGTCGTACGGTCGGCGTTGCTCGGCGGTGGCGGCGCGGCCGGTTGGCGGACCAACACGAACCGAGTCACCGCGCCCGCGTTGTCGGCGATGTCCTCGGCGAGCGCGGAGAGCCGGTAGTGCTCGCCGGCGATCGGGGCGGCCACCGCGGCGTCGTACTCGCCGGCCGCGACCATCCGCGCGCCGTCCGCCGTGCTCGGTGCGGGTACGAACCGCGCCGCCGGCACGTGCGCGCGCAGCCAGCCACGCACCTGCGCCTCGGCGTGCGGCATCGTCGTGACCGTCTTGACGTCGTCGAGCGACGTGCCGGGCCGGGCGAGCAACGTGAACGTGACCGGCAACAACACCTCGCGGACGATGTGCAACGGATCGCCGGTGGCCAGCCCGTCGAGGGTCTCGGCCACCGAACCCTCGACCGAGTTCTCCAGCGGTACGACGGCGCCGGCTGCCTCGCCGGCGCGAACCGCGTCGTGGGCGTCCGAGACGGAAATGCACGGCAGCGGGTCGAGTCGATCCGCGCCGGGCATCGTCCGCAACGCCGCCTCGCAGAACGTGCCGCGCGGGCCGAGGTAGGCGTAGCGGCCGGGCGGGATCCCAGGCACCGTCAGCGCCGGCTCGGCCCGCGCATCGCGAGCTCGATCGACTGCTCTTCTTCCGGCGACAGCGACTGCTCGCTGCGGCCGGCCTTCACGCCCTTCGCGTACGTGCGCGCCTCGCTCCGGCCATGAATCGACGTGATGACGAGGCCGTCGCCGGCGTCGTCGAGCAGCGCCGCCGTGAACGACAACCGGCCACCCATGTCGCCGAACGCGTCGTACCGGACGACGGAGACGTGCCGCAGCGCATCGCTGAGCGCCGCCTTCGTGGTCGCGACCTCACTGCGCGCGGCGGCGAGCTCGGAACGCAGCGCCGCGGTTTCGCGCTGTTGCTCGCCGATGACGTCGAGCACGCTGCGCGATCCGTCCGGACCGTCGAGGGCGGCGAAGCCGCGGCGCAGCCGGGACACGCGCAGGTGCGCGGTGAACCCGAGCAGCAGCGCGAGCAACGCGCCACCGGCCGCGCCCAGCGCGACCTCGTCAACGGTGGTCGCGGGCAGCGGGAACACGGTCCGCAAGCGTAACCGATCGCCGTTGCGTGCCGTGATCATGGCGTTCGCAGCACTTTGGCGCGTGATCATGGCGTTTGCAGCCGTACAACGCCATGATCACGAAACGCGGCGCGGGGGGTGGCGGGCTCACTACTAATGTCGTTTGCGTGGACCAGGCCGAGCTGCGGGCGCTGCTCGAATCCGTGGCGGCGGGCGAGGTCGCAGTCGCCGACGCCGCGTCCACGTTGGTGGCCGGGCCGCTCGCGGGCTATACCGACCTCGGCTTCGCCCGGCTCGACGCCCATCGCGGCGTGCGCACCGGCGACCCCGAGGTCGTGTACGCCGCCGGCAAGACCACCGAACAGGTCATCGCGCTGCTCGGCGCGCTGGCCGCACAGCCTGGCGACCGACCCGCGCTCGCGACCCGGCTCACCGACGACATGATCGCCGCGGTCGGTACGGCGTTCCCGGACGCGCTGGTCGACGAGGTGGCGCGGTGCGTGGCGGTCGGTGCGCTGCCGGCGCCGCGCGGCGAAGTGGTCGTCGTATCGGCGGGCACCAGCGACGAGCGGGTCGCCACCGAAGCTGCGTTCGTGGCGCGCGCCTTCGGTGCCGACGTCCGCCGGGTGTGCGATGTCGGCGTGGCTGGCATCCACCGGCTGCTGGCCGAACGCGACGCACTCGCCGGAGCCGGCTGCCTCGTCGTGGTCGCCGGGATGGAAGGCGCGCTGCCGAGCGTGGTCGGCGGCCTAGTCGGTACGCCGCTGGTCGCGGTGCCGACAAGCGTCGGGTACGGCGCCTCCTTCGGCGGCTTGGCCGCGTTGCTCGCGATGCTCAACTCGTGCGCGCCCGGGGTCACGGTCGTGAACATCGACAACGGTTTCGGCGCCGGTGTGTTCGCGGCCCGGGTCGCGCGCAGGGCCGGATGACCCGCGTCGGTTGGGTGGACGCCGGCTCCGGCGTCAGCGGCGACATGTTGCTCGGCGCGCTGTCCGACCTCGGCGCGCTCGACGTCACAACACTCGGTTTCGACGTAACCGCGACGGCCGGCACTCGCGGCGGCCTGCGCGGTGTCGGTGTCGCGGTCCGGGCCGAGCCCGATCAGCCGCACCGGCGGCTCGCGGATCTATTGGCGTTGCTCGACCAGATGCCCGTCGGCGCGGAGGTACGCGCGCGGGCGGCGGCCGTCTTCCATCGGCTGGCCGCGGCCGAGGCTCGCGTGCACGGCGTCGCACCGGAATCCGTCGAGTTCCATGAGGTCGGCGCGGTCGACACGATCGTCGACGTAGTCGGCGCCTGCCAGGGCTTCGCCGCGTTGGCTCTCGACCAGACCGTCGTGTCGCCGATCGCCCTCGGCGGCGGGCAGACCCGCTCGGCGCACGGCGTGCTGCCGGTTCCCGGCCCGGCGGTGCTCGAACTGCTCAGTGCGAGTCACCTCGTCGGGTACGGCGGCCCCGTCGACGTCGAACTGGCGACGCCGACCGGCGTAGCGATCCTCGCCGAACTCGCCGACGCCACCGGCCCGATGCCACCGCTTGCGGTGACTGCGACCGGCATCGGTCTCGGCGGTCGCGACCTCGCCGAGCAGCCCAATGTGTTGCGGATCGTCGTCGGCACGGAATCGTCGGACCGCGACGACGCGTGGCTGCTGCTCGAAGCGAACGTCGACGATCTCGATCCGCGGTTGTGGCCGGCGGTGCTCGCCCGGCTGCTCGACGCGGGCGCCGGCGACGCCTGGCTCACCCCGATCGTGATGAAGAAGGGCCGCGCGGCGCACACGGTCAGCGTGCTGGTGAGCCCCGAACTCGCCGACGCCGCGGCCCGGGTGCTGTTCACCGAAAGCTCGACGATCGGCATCCGTACCACCCGGGTCGGCAAGCGGGCGCTGGCCCGCGAGTGGGTGAGCGTCGACGTCGCCGGCCAGGCGGTGCGGATCAAGCTGGCCAGACTCGACGGCCGGGTGGTGAACGCCGTACCGGAGTACGACGACGTCGCGGCCGCGGCGGCCGCGCTGGGCCGGCCGGTCAAAGCGGTCCTCGCCGCGGCGACCGCAGCCTCGGCGCACCTGCTCGACGACGCCGGGACCGGCTGATGTCGCTCGTCGTCGCGCTCACCGTCTTCGCGACGATCTTCCCGGCCGAGTTGCCGGACAAGACGTTCGTGGCCGTGCTGGTGTTGTCGACCCGGTTCGCGCCGTTGCCGGTCTGGGTGGGCGCCGCCGCGGCCTTCGTCGTACAGAGCCTGGTCGCGGTCACGGCCGGCGGGCTGGTCTCGCTGCTGCCGAAGCAGCCGGTCCGCGCGGTCACCGCGCTGCTGTTCCTGGCCGGCGCGATCGTGCTGCTGCGGCTGCAGGACGAGGAGCCGGAGCAGGAAGCAGCCGAGGTCGAGGCGGAGGTCCGGGACGTGCCGCGGCGGCCCAGCTTCCGGCGCGCGTCGCTGACCACGTTCGGGGTGCTGTTCGCGGCCGAGTGGGGCGATCTGAGTCAGGTGCTAACCGCGGCGTTCGCGGCGAAGTACCGCGACCCGGTGTCGGTCGGGGTCGGCGCCACCGCGGCGCTCTGGTTGGTGGCCGGGCTCGGCGTGATCGGCGGCCGGTCGCTGCTGAAGGTGATCCCGGTGGTGTGGATCCGGCGGGTGGCGGCGGTGCTGTTCTTCGCGTTCGCGGTGATCACCGCGGTCGACGCGGCCCGGGCGTAACGAAAAGCGCTTAGCCGCCGACCGGAGCCAGGAAGGTGAACGACCCGACCGTCTCGCCGTGCGCGTCGTGGATCGGGGCGGCGGAGGCGTCGACGGTCTGCCGGCTGCCGTCGCTCTGCCGGACCCGCAGCAAGCTGCGCATCAGCCCGTGCCCGGGCGAGAGCACCGCGATCGGCGCGATCCGTACGGCGTAGTCCGGCCGGGAGCCGCCGGTCTCGAAGTCGACGAGGTCGATCACGTCGAGCAGCCGGCGGCCGATGATCGCGATATCGCTGCACCCGAGCAGCTCCGCGCCGCGGGTGGACACCGACAGGATCTGGCCTTCGGTGTCGAGGACGAGGCAGGGGTCGTGCGCCGCGGCCGCCGTAGCGATCCAGCGGGCCAGCGGGGTGGACGCCGCCGGGGCGCGGCCGTTGTCACCGAGGTCGACGACGTGATTCGCCGTCGCGGTGCTGCGCTGGGTGGGGGCCGTGACCACCTCTTCGCCGTGCAGCCGCTCAAGCCGCAGGATGAGCCTGGTCACGAATCTCCCCCCTGGTTGACCTCGTCATTGTGACGCAGAGTTACCGGCCGCGCCATGCGGACCGGGAGTAAAAGCAGCAGGACAAGCGCCATCAGACCGAACCCATCCTGGACTATTCGACCTACCGGCACGAGGGTCCTTCCCGCCGCGGCGTGCGATCCAAGCCAAGGGATCCGGAGGACGAAAAACCCCCAAACCACGCTCGCGACGGCCAATTGCTGCCAATTCCGGCCGGTCCCGATCAGCACGCCGATGACCAGCGGCAGCCACACCAGGTGGTGGATCCAGGAGACCGGGGACACCAGAACAGCGGTCAACCCGACCAGCGCGACCGCCGTGACCTCCGCCCCGCGGCGCGAGGCCGCGCGGGCGCGCCAGAGCCCGATCACGGCGACGATGACCGCGGAGAGTAACCAGGCGATTGCAACCGCCCGGCTGTGGCCGGGCAGCGCCCGCAGCCACATCCCGCGCAGCGACTGGTTCGACGTACCGGCGTTCGACCGCAGCCGCTCGGTGTGGAACAGCGCGTCGGTCCAGTACCGGTGCGAGTCGGCGGGAAGGATCGCCGCCGCGGCCAGGGTGCACCCGGCGAAGGTCGCCGCAGCGGTCAGGGCCGCCCGGCGGCTGCCCCGGACGAACAGGTAGACGACGAACACCGCCGGGGTCAGCTTGACCGCGGTCGCGATGCCGATCAGCACCCCTTGCGTACGGCGGGGGCGCAGGCAATCGAGCACGCACAGCAACGCGAGCAGCTCGTCGACCTGGCCGAACTTGATCTCGTCACGCAGCGGCAGGGTCAGCGTCAGCAGCCCGGCGAGCAGCCCGAGCAGCAGCGGCCACCACTGGCCGAACCGGCGCAGCAAGGGCCGGAAGCCGACCGCGGTGAGCCCGACCGTGCAGGCGAGCTCGCCGAGGGTCCAGACGATCCCGGCGGCGGCGAACGACAGCCAGGCGAGCGGCACCGCGAGCAGCGCGGCGAACGGTGGATACGTGAACGGCAGCCGCTGCGGCGGATGGCTCAGGTACCCGTAGAGGTCGCGGCCGTGCAGCACCGACGTACCCGCGTTGCGGTAGACGTCGAGGTCGACCAGCCGCTCGGCCGGGGTCGCGGTGAGCCGGGCGACGACCAGCCAGCCGACGAGCACCGCGAACACGACGAGTCCGGCGACGGCAGCCGCCGCCAGCCGGCGGTGCATGCAGCAGATGAAAGCAGAGCCGCCGACGCTGCCTATCGGCGAGGGAATATCCGCCGCGCTCGGCGGGGAGAACGAAGCAATGAATCGCACCACGACTCCGCTGGCCGACGACCTTTCGGCCGCGTTGCAACTCTCCGACCCCAGTGCCCTCGATGCGCTGGGGTCGCGCCGTCCGGCCGACCAGCGGGATCGGTTCGCGACCCTGCTGCACATTTACGAGCTGCACACGGCACCGCTGGAGCGGGTCGGTACGGCGGCGCGCTGGCAGCATCACCCGGCCGTCGCCGCGCTGAAGCAGACCTGCGAAGCGGAGTGGCTGTCCGAGCTCGAACAACTCTCACTCCCCGGTGACTTGGCCGAAGCCGACGCGGTCGACGCGATGCGAGCGCTCGCCGCCCGCGACCGGCTGCCGGACATCTACAAGTGGCTGGCGCGCACGGCGAGTTGGCCCGAGGTCGTGCACTTCCTCGCCCTCGAAGGCGGCCCGGACGCGGGCTTCGACGACCTCGTCGCGGTCTGCCAGGTCGGGCTGTCCGGCCCGGCCAAGATGGAGCTCGCGACGAACTACTGGGACGAGATGGGTGACGGTTCACCCGACGACGTGCACACGACGTTGCACGACCGGTTGGCCGCGGCGATCGAGATGCCGGCCATCCCGCTCGACGAGCAGCCGGTCACGGCGCTGGCCCGCACTGCGCTCGGTGGCCTCTTCGCGACGAACCGCTGGCTGCAACCGGAGATGCTCGGCGCGCTCGGCCTGATCGAGTTGCAGGCGGGCCCGCGCTGCCGGCTAGTGCTCCAGGCGTTCGACCGGTGCGGCGCACCGGAGGCGGCGTACCCCTTCTACGAAGTGCACGCCGAGGTCGATCCGCGGCACGGCAAGGACTGGCTGGAGAAGGCGATCGAGCCGACGGTTCGCGACCATCCGGACTGGGCCGAACGCATCGTCCGGGGTGCGCTGTGGCGCAGTGCGGTCAACGCCGCGTTCCTCGCCGACGTCACGACGATGCTGGCGGAACCCGAGCTGGCTGAGGTGACCGCCGCGTAGGCTTCGCGCCGTGAGCCCTGTCGTCCGCACCGGGGGCGTCCAGAGCGAAGTCGGGCGGCTGCGCACCGTCGTCCTGCATCGCCCCGGGCCGGAGCTCAAGCGGCTCACGCCACGCAACTCCGCCGACCTGCTCTTCGACGCGATCCCCTGGGTCGAACGGGCACAGGAAGAGCACGACGTGTTCGCCGCTGCGTTGCGCGACCACGGGGTCGAGGTGCTCTACCTCGGCGAGTTGTTGGTCGAGACGCTGGCGGCTTCGCCCGACGCGCGTGCGGCCGTGATCGCGCACACGCTCGACGACCCGCAGCTCGGCCGGACGTTGCGCCGCGAGGTCGGCGCCTGCCTCGAATCACTTGATCCGAGCGAGCTCGCCGCCGTACTCGTCGGCGGGCTCGCGCACGAGGAACTCCAGCGCGGCTCCGGCCTCGTCTACCAGCTGATGAACCCGCACGATTTCGTCGTACCGCCGCTGCCCAACCTGCTGTTCACCCGGGACAGCGCGGTGTGGATCGGATCGTCCGTCGCGGTCACCAGCCCGAGCATGCCGGCCCGGCGACGGGAGACCTGGCTCACCGAAGCCGTCTACACCCATCACCCGAATTTCGTTGGTACGCAACGGATTTATTCACCCGGCGAGGAATGGCTGGAGGGCGGCGACGTGCTCGCGCTCGCGCCCGGAGTGCTGGCGATCGGCGTCGGCCAACGGACCACGCCGGCCGGTGCGGAGACGCTCGCCGCGCGAGTCTTCGACGCCGGTCTCGCGCACGCGGTCGTCGTCGTACCGATCAAGCAAGAGCGGGCGACGATGCATCTCGACACCGTCTGCACGATGGTCGACCACGACGCTGTCGTCATGTATCCGGCCGTCGCCGACAGTCTCGTCGCGCACGTCGTCACCCCGGCCGAAGACGGTCACGTCACCGTCGCCGCACCGGAACCGTTCCTGCGCGCCGCCGCGCGGGTGATGGGCATCGACACGTTGCGGGTCATCGACACCGGCCTCGATCCGGTCACCGCCGAACGCGAGCAGTGGGACGACGGCAACAACACCCTCGCGATCGCACCGCGCCTCTGCGTCGCGTACGAACGCAACATCGAAACCAACACCCGCCTCGAAGCAGCCGGCATCGAGGTCGTCCGGATCCCCGGCAGCGAGCTCGGCACCGGCCGCGGCGGGCCGCGATGCATGAGCTGCCCGGTTACGCGCGAGCCGGTTGACCGGTGAGTTGCCGGCGTACCGCCGCTGGTCGGTTCGTGATGATGACGTCGACACCCAACTCGACGACGTAGTCGACGTCCTCGGGCTCATCGACGGTCCAGACATGGACCGGCACTCCGTGCGCGTGCGACCGCTCGACGTACGACGGGACCGCCCGCAGCGCGCGCAATGAAGGCCCGACCGCGTCGGCCGGGCTCGGCGGAACACCGTCGCGCAACCGCAGCGGCACCCGCTGCATCAGGTAGACGGTCGGTACCGCGGGGGCGAGGGCGCGCAGCCGGCGCAGGCTCGACGACGCGAAACTCATCACCCGCGCGGGCGACCGACCCTCGGTGTCCGGCCGGTCGAGCCCGAACCGGGCGAGCAGATCGGCAAGGGTCAGTTCGACGAGTCCGGCGTAACGGGTCGGGTGCTTGGTCTCGATCGCGATCTCGACCCGCCGGCCGCAGTCGGCGACGGTTTCGAGCAGCCGCTCGAGGGTCAACACCCGGCGGTCGCCTTCGTCGCCGTCCGGCGCGTGCTCGAGGTCCGGCGCCTCGCCCCGGGACGGATGCCACGACGCGAAGTCGAGCTCCGCGAGGTCGGCCAGCTCCAGCGTGGACACGACGCCGTGGCCGTCGCTGGTGCGATCGACCCGCCGGTCGTGGACGCAGACGAGGACGCCGTCGCGGGTGAGCCGGACGTCGCACTCCAGCGCGTCGGCGCCCGAGGCGATGGCGTGCCGGTAGGCCGCGAGGGTGTGTTCGGCGGCGTCGTCGGAGGCCCCGCGGTGGGCGACAACCTGAGGCAGGCCCGGGACGAGCGGCACCGCCACATGCTGGCACGAGACGGCGAGCACCATCCGGCCTTATCCTGAACGTGCGGAAAACACCGCATTGTCCGGGGAGGCCGAGGTGAGCGGGCTACCGGGAATGCGCGCGTGCCTGGCGGTAGTCCTCGGCGCGGCCGGACTGACGGTGCTCTCACCCGGTGTCGCGGCCGCGCAGACCTACTACTTCGAGGGCGAGACCACCGCGACCGCGGTGCACCTGACCCTCACCCAGAAGCCGGCCAGTTCACTGATCACCGCCGGCCTGGTCGACGACGCCGCGGGTTACGCCGCGAGCGCGTACGACTCGAGCGGCAGCAGCGAGGCGCAGGCCGCGCCGCTGTATCCCGGCAACCTCGTGGTGCAAGGGCCGAGCCTGTTGTGCGCCGACGTGTTCGGCAGCGATCCGTTCCCGGCCTGCCCGATCCCACCGCCGCCGTACCCGCTGCTCGCCGACGCGAGCTACCCGCGGTCGAAGCAAGCGCACGCGCAGACCAATCAGTCGCCGGTAGGCTCCGGGCCGTTCGTCCTCACCCCCGCGCACGCCGAGGCGACCGCGACCGAGAACGCCAACGAGGGATCGACGGCCGGTACGGCGCTGTCGGTGCTCGCGGGCTCGCCCGCGGCCGTCACCGTCGGCGCCGCCACCGCACACTCGACCCTGCACGCGACCGCAGGTGCCATCACGATGCACGTCGAGTCGGCGGTCAGCGACATCACGATCGCGGGCCTCGTGCACATCGCGGCGGTGCACGCGATCGACGACGTCACCGTGTCCGCGGCCGGCAAGCCGATCGACCATCCGCGGATCACCGTCACCGGCGTCACGGTGGCGGGGCAGCCGGCGAGCATCGACGGCGACGGCATTCACATCGCCGGGCAGAACGGTCCGTCGCTGGCGCAGCAGGTGGCCCAGCAAGGTGTCACGTTGCGCACCGTTGGCGTCAACCGCTCCGACGCGACCCGGTCCGCCCGCAGTGACGCGACCGGCCTGGCGATCGGCTTCAGCGTGCCGGTCTCCGGTTTGCCATACATCCCTAATCCGTTCCCGCCGCCGTTCGACGCGGTGCCCGGGGTGAACGCGAACGGGACGTACGTCGGCACCATCACCCTCGGGTCGGCCGGTGCGGTCGCCGCTGGTCAGACGCAGCCGGGGTTCGATCTCGGCGGCATCATCACACCGGTGACGACGGCCGGCACGACCGCGCCGCCGGTCACCGTGCCGCCGGCCGCGCCCGGGTCGGCGCCGCAAGCCGTCACCGCGAAGCCGCCGGCTTCCGCCCCGGTCGTTGCGGATCGGCCGGTGTTCGTTCGGGTCTTCCTCGACGCGTTCTCGATCCGCGACCTCTACGCCGTACTGGCCATCGGCATGGTGGCGATGTTCGTCGGCTGGCGTGCGTTGTTGGCGCTGCGATTGCTGCGGCGGCGGAGAAGCGCATGACGCAGGCCGCCGAGTCGGCGCCGCGATCCCGGCAGCGGGCGGGCGCCGATGCGCCGCTCGACCTGCCCGATCGCCGGGTCTTCTGGCAGTGGGTCTGGTCCGCCATCCGACCGATCGTCGGGTGGGCACTGGCGATCGCCGGTGCGGTCGCGCTGTTCGTCGGCTGGTGGGGCGTCTCCGGTGAGGCGCTGACCTCGAAGCAGATCCCCTACCTCGTCTCGGCCGGGCTGACCGGGGTCGCGTTGTTCATCCTGGCCGGCGTCTTCCTCGCGACCGACGACATCCGGCGGCAGTTTGGGCAGATCGCCGAGTTGCAGCGCAAGGTCGACGATCTGTACGCGTTGTTCGCCGCGGACATCGCCGCCGGCGAGAGCGACTCGGTGGTGACCGGCATCGATCCGCCGGCGTACGTCGCGCTGCCGACCGGATCGTCGTACCACCGTCCGGACTGCGCGCTGGTCGCGGGCAAGCGGGAGGCCGCGCCGACCGACGCAGCGGCGGTGCGCGACCGGGGTCTGTCGCCGTGCCGGGTGTGCTCGCCCGGCCGCCCGACGGCCTGACCTCCGCGGCTCGTGCTCGCACTCGACTACCTGTTCGCCGGGCTGGCGCTCGGTGCGGTGGCGGCGCTGTCCGGTGTCGGCATGCTGGTCACCTATCGAGCCACCGGCGTGTTCAACATGGCGCACGGCGCGGTCGCGATGCTGGCGGCGTACCTCTACTGGCAGCTCACCGATCCGTGGGGCGTGCCGGAGTGGATCGCCGCGCTGATCATCCTGCTCGGGTTTGCGCCCGCGTTCGGTGCGCTGGCTGAGCGGGTCGTCTTCCGGCCGCTGCAACGCCGGTTCGCGTCGCCAGCGGAGTCGTTGGTCGCGACCATCGGCATCCTGGTGTTGCTGCTCGGTGTCGCGTACATGGTGTGGGGGCAGCAGACCCGG
Organism: Frankiaceae bacterium; assembly: GCA_030840585.1. GTDB lineage: Bacteria > Actinomycetota > Actinomycetes > JAFAQI01 > JAFAQI01 > BP-197. Next base: position 15,887 of record JAVEEG010000081.1, read on the forward strand.
CATCCGCCGTCGCTGTTCCCGAACGACGTGGTGCATCCGGGCGGGCTCACGGTGCACATCGAGGCGTTCGCGGACCTCGGTGCGGTCGCCGTCGGCACTCTGGGTCTCGGGCTGTTGCTACGTCTCACCCCACTCGGCACCCAGATCCGCGCGGTCGTCGATCGACGTGATCTGGCCGAGCTGTCGGGGGTCGACGCCGACCGGGTCGCGGCGATCGGCTGGGCGCTCGGATCGGTCTTCGCCGCGTTGACCGGGATCCTGCTCGCGTCGCAGCTGTCGCTGGATCCGTTCAATCTCACGTTGGTTGTACTGGAGACGTTCGCGATGCCGGTGATCGCCGGGCTGACGAACATTCCGATCGCGGTCGCGGCCGGCATCGCCCTCGGCATCGGGTCGAGCGAGATGAACCTGTTCTCGCCCGGGCCCGGTCCGATCTTCGACATCTGGAACGCGCTGCACGCCAACCTGCCGGTGGTGCTGTTGCTGATCGCGCTGCTCGTGCGGCAGCGGCTCGCGCAGAGTGGCGACGCGGGCATGGCAACGACGTTCGCGCAACGCCGCGCGGCCGAGCCGACGATCCCGATGATGGCGTTGCAGTACGGGCTCGCCGCGCTCGCATTGTTCGCGCCGTTGCTGCTCGATCCCGTGCACCTACGGCAGGCACAAGCGGTGCCGGCGCTGGCCATCATCTTCGTGTCGCTGGTGGCAGTGACCGGCTACAGCGGGCAGATCTCGCTCGGGCAGGCGGGGTACGCCGGGCTCGGTGCGCTGTTCTGCGCGAAGGTCAGCGGTGACACCCCCGAACTCGTGGCGTTGCTCGTCGGCGCGCTCGCGGCCGGCATCGTCGGGTTCGCCACCGGTTACCCCGCGATCCGGCGGCGCGGGCTGTTCCTCGCGTTGACGACATTCGCGGTCGGCACGTTCGTCAGCCGGTTCGTGTTCCAGCAGCCGTACTTCACCAACGGCGTGACCGTACGGCGACCGTCGTTGTTCGGGTTGTCGTTGTCCGGCGATCACGCGTTCTACCTGTTCGAGCTGGCGATGCTCGCGATCGCGTTCCTGATCATGTACAACCTGCGCTCCGGTGCGCTCGGCCGATCGTTGATTGCCATTCGGGACAACGAGGACGGCGCGCGAGCGGTCGGGGTCGACGTACGCGCGTTGAAGGTGCTGATCTTCACGGTGAGCGCGATGCTCGCCGGTCTCGGCGGCGCGTTGCTGACCCAGCAGAAGCTGGCGTTCGACCCGACCGACTTCGATCCGCTCGCGGCCAGCCTGCCGTGGTTCACCGTCGTCGTCGTGTTCGGCGCGGACAGTGCGGCCGCAGCGGTGGCCGGCGCGGGTCTCGTCGTACTGGTCAACTCACTCGTCGGGCAGGCGGCGGCGTACGAGATCATGGTCGGCCTGCTAGCCGCGTTCCTCGGCCGGCTGCCCGGCGGTGTTGCCGAGTTGAACCGGCGCGCGGTCGAGTGGGTGCGCACGCCGCGGGCGCTGATGCGCAGGTACGTCGAACAGACCGCGCCGCGGCCGGCGCCAGTGCTGTCGGCGCGCGGCCGGGCGGCGCTCGATCGGCTGCGCGCGGCGCGGGCGGAGCGGTCATGAGCAGTGGCGCGCGGCTGGAGGGGATCGGCATCACCCGGCGGTACGGCGGGCTGACCGCGGTCGACGACGTATCGGTTGTTGCTGAGCCCGGTCGGGTGACGGCGCTGATCGGGCCGAACGGCGCCGGCAAGACGACGTTGTTCCAGTGCTTGACGGGGTCCGAGCGGCCGGACAGCGGGCGGGTGTTGCTCGACGGCCGCGACATCACCCGGCTGTCGCCGGACGCGCGAGCCCGGCTCGGGATCGGCCGGACGTTCCAACGGCTCGCGGTCTTTCCGACGATGACCGTCGCGGACAATCTCGGCGTCGGCGCGGAGAACCGTACGCGCGGGCCGGCGGTGTGGCGAGTCGGTGGATTGTTGTTGGGAATCCTGGGTTTTCCGGTCGTAGACACCGACCGGCATCAGCGCACGGTGGACGAGACGTTGGCGTTGTTGCGGCTCGACGGCGTGCGCGATGTCGCAGCCGGCGCGTTGCCGACGGGGACGTTGCGGCTGGTCGAGTTGGGCCGCGCATTGTGCAACGACCCGGCGGTGCTGTTGCTGGACGAGCCGGCCAGCGGATTGGACACGACGGAGACGGACAACCTGCAGCACGTCATCCGGCAGGTGGCCGCGGACGGAGTCGCTGTACTGCTGGTGGAGCACGACGTCGACCTCGTGTTCGGTGTTGCGGACACGGTGTACGCGATGGCCGAGGGCCGGCTGATCGCGTCCGGGCAACCGGACGACGTACGCGCGCATCCGGCGGTGCAGGCGGCGTACCTCGACGTCATGGCGGCGGATCGATGAGCATCGAGTTGTCGCTGCGCGGGATCCGCGCGGGGTACGGCGCGGTCGAGGTGCTGCACGGGATCGACCTCGATGTGCCGGCCGGTGCGCTGACCGCGTTGCTCGGGCCGAACGGCGCCGGGAAGACGACGTTGTTGTCGGTGGCAGCCGGGCTGTTGCCGGCACGGTCCGGGCAGGTCGTGTGGGCCGGCCGTGACGTGACCGCCGAGCCGCCGGATGCGCGGGCTCGTGCGGGGATGGCGCTGGTGCCGGAGCGACGCGGCATCTTCGGGGCGCTGTCGGTGCGGGAGAACCTAGAGATATTCGCCGGCCACGGTGCGTCGTTCGATGTGGCGCTGGCGGCGTTCCCGGTACTTGCCGAGCGGCTGGGGCAGCGGGCCGGCAGCCTGTCGGGTGGCGAGCAGCAGATGCTGGCGATGTCGCGGGTGATGCTGCGCGACCCGCGGCTGATGCTGCTCGACGAGATCTCGCTCGGGTTGGCACCGCGAGTGACCCGGCGGCTGTTCGACGTGGTCGGTGAGTTGGCCCGCGGCGGTACGACGGTGCTGCTCGTGGACCAATATCTGTCCGACGCGCTGCGGTTAGCGGACGTGTTCTATGTGCTGGCCCGCGGTGAGGTCGCGTTCGCCGGCGAGCCCGGCGAGCTAGCCGGCCGGACGCTTCCCGGCTACGTCACGCCGGTCTCCGGCTGACCGCGGTCATTACAGCGTCCATTCGCCCGTTTCACCGAAGCCGCTGTCCATCGAGAACTGAACCTTGGCAACCTTCGCTTTCTTTGGCACCTGGAACACCAAGTATCCGACCACGAGGCCGCCGGGCGCAGCCTTCACCTGGGCCGGCAAGAGCACACCGGCATTGATCTTGTCGACGAAATCGGCTTCGAATTGCTCACCCTGGTCATCGACGACCTTCGCGCCGTTCGACGGCGCGTCGTCGTATGCCACCGACCCTGTGTTGGTGAAGCGGAATCGAACCGCCACGTAGCGATTGCCCGGGTCCGGCGAGGAAAAGCCGTCAGTCGCACGAACCGGATCCACCACGCGGACCGCCGCTACCGAAATCTTTGAGCCGTGGTCATTGCCAGCAAGCGTGATCGCATCGCCCAGATGCGCGACCGTCTTCGCCTTGCTCGCCTTGTCAGGAGAGTTCTTGACACCCGTGTTGCCACAGCCTCCGTTGGCTCCCATTGAGGCCATCAACGCGACCGCTCCGACTAGGGCAACAACCGAGCGCTTCATAGACACGGTGTTCTTCATAGGTTCGCGCCTTTCTGTATCTCTCGCGCGTCCCTACCCACATTCGGACAGTGATGCATCAAGATGGCGCGGGTAATTCGTGGCGTGGCACCGCGGTTGCGGTGCGTGACTGACAGCGCAGAGGCGCGCCCGCTCCATCGCCCAAGATCATCGCGAGCTCAGGCAGTCTGCCCGCGCACATTTGGCTGGTTAAAGGCGCGATCTTGCCCGGGCCACACCTACGTCGCGCTGTAGGGCCACTCGTGGACGCTGAAGCAGTTCTTGTTCATGTCGGGTACTTGGGTCACCCAGGTGTGTGAGCTGTCCGACCATCGCGCCACGTTGATGCAGTTGGTCACGGGTTCCTCCGGCGCGCTGCGATGTTCGAACCACCGCGGCACCAGCAGGCCGTGCCCGTCGTACGGATGCGATGGCCCAGCATCGACGTACTTCATCACGCAGGCACGCGTGACCGCGGCGCCGCAGGACGCGATCGCGTCCGCGATCCACTGCCCGCCGGCCCAACCCTCCAGCGCCCACTCCGACATCTGCTGGCCGCCGCCATGACCATCCGCCGCCATCTGCTGCCGGAACGCCGCGACCTCCGGGTACTTCGTGTCGGCGTAGTTGCGGGTCATGCCGGTCGCGAACAGTTTGTTGCGGCACTTCGGTGAGTCGCCGTAGTCGGTGTCGACCGACTGCTCCCAGCTCTGCGTCGTCAGCACCTTCGCTTGCAACGAGTCGGACACGCCGTTGTCGTCGAGCGCCTTGCACAACCGAACGTTGCCCTCGCGGTCGATCGTGTCGTAGACGTACTTCACGCCCTTGCTCTTGAAGTCGATCGCGACCGAGTCGTAGTCCGGCAGCGCGAAGTTCACCGTCTTCACCACGACTTGGAAACCCTCATGCCGCAGGCCGTCCGCGATGCTGTTGCCGAACCGCGTGGACGCCGACTGGTTGTAGTCGACGACACCCGCGACCAACGGCACCTTCGGGTACGTCGTCTTGAAGTAGCGATACACCTCGGTGCCGCCGTACAGGTTGTTCTTGAAGCCGATCTGTTTGCCGTCGCGCGGGTACTCCTCGCCGTAGACGTCGAACATGTTCGGGTACTGGTTGTACGGGTTGTCGATCGGCTGGCTGCCAATGTCCGGCACCCGCTTCTGATACACGTACGACGCGCCGCTGTAGGTGAGGATCGCGTTCGACGCCAACGCGAACACCTTGTCGCTGTCGACGAGTTGGCGCACGCACGCGGTGTTCTGATCACCGCTGCCCTGGTCGTCGCAGAACCGCAGGATCAGCTGCCGGCCGTGAATGCCGCCGTGCGCGTTGGTCCAGTGGATGAACGCGGCCAGCCCGTACGTCGGACCGACGAACGCGCGCGGATCGAACGGGTTGGTCTTGCTGACGATGTTGCCGATCGTGATCGTCGTCGGGGTCACGCCGATGTCGGATGCGGTGTTGCCCTGCGGGTTGTTACTGCCGCCGTTGCCGCCCTGCGGGCCGGTCGTACTGCCGCCGCCGCCCGGTCCGGAGCTCGGCCCGCCACCCGGGCCGACCGGGCCACTGGTCGCGCCGGGACCGGCGCTCGGACCGCTGCTCGCCTGCGGGCCGGACTGGCCGGCCTGCAGTTGTTGCGCGCGGTCGAAGGCACCGTTGGACAGCCGGGTCCCGCAGGCGGTGAGCAGCAGCGTGCCGAACGCAACTGCGCCGGCCAATGCGCGGGAGGGCGCCATAACGGATCATTCTGTCATTCGGAACCGGCGCCCGGCGCCGGGCGGATCTCCACCCGGTCGAGCACGTGGTGCAGCCGCTCCATCCCGAGCCCGACCGCGAACCACAACGGCGCGTACGCCGGTCGCACCAGCCCGCGCCAATGTCTCGGCTCCGGCTTGCGTCCACGCGGCCGCGAGTAGTCCCATGGCACTTCGCCGGTGACTGCGCGCAGCAGTTCACCGCTGGCCGCCTCGACCGCGAAGATGCCGGCGGTCCAGATCGCGCCGCGCACCGGCCACGCGATCTCGCGCCGGCGAGCTTCGACGTACGCCGGTTCGAACAACACCGCCGCGACCCCGTAGATCGGCAGCATCCAGAGGTACGTCGTACCGGTCAGCCGCCAGTCGCCGTCGCGACCGTGGCTGCGCAGTCCAGTGGTGACGATCTCGCTGCACCAGCCGGCCAGACCGTAGGCCAGAAACCGTTGCGAACGCTTCATAATTCGGCCAATCCGGTGGTCGGCGACGACGCCCGCGCGTGGTGGTACCGCTTCGGGATCCGGCCCGCGCGGCGGGCCAACCGGCCCGCGACCACCGCCGCCGCCATCGCCTCCGCCATCAACGCCGGGTCGTGCGCGCGAGTGACTGCGGACGCGAGCAGTACGGCGTCACAGCCGAGTTCCATCGCGAGCGCCGCGTCGGACGCCGTCCCGATGCCCGCGTCCAGCACGACGGGGACCGAAGCCTTCGCGACGATCAGCTCGATGTTGTGCGGGTTCTGGATGCCGAGGCCGGTCCCGATCGGCGCACCGAGCGGCATGACCGCGGCGCAGCCAACCTGTTCGAGCCGTTGGGCCAGCACGGGATCGTCGTTCGTATAGGGCAGTACGACGAAGCCGTCCGCGACCAACCGGCCGGCGGCTTCGAGCAGCTCGACCGGATCCGGCAACAGCCACTCGTCGTCGGCGACGACCTCAAGCTTGACCAGGTCGGTCTCGAGCGCCTCACGGGCAAGCTGTGCGGTCAGCACGGCTTCGGCCGCCGTCCGGCAACACGCGGTGTTCGGCAGTACCTGCACGCCGCGGCGGTCGAGGACATCGAGCACCGATCCCGACGTGCTCGGATCGAACCGGCGCATCGCGACCGTGCACATGCTCGTCCCTGATGCGACGACCGCGCGGTCGATCGCGTCGAGGCTCGGCGCACCGCCGGTGCCGAGGATCAGGCGCGACGGGATCTCGCGGCCGGCGATGACGAACGGATCGTCCATCTCAACCCCCCTGTACCGCGCGGACGATCTCGACCCGCTGCCCGTCGCGCAACGTCGCGACCGGCCACTCGCCACGCGGTACGACGGCGCCGTCGACCGCGACGGCGCAACCGCGCTGGTCCGCACCCTGACTGGCGGCGAGATCCGCGACCGTCGTCCCGGCCGGGAGTTCACAGGCCGAGCCGTTGACGAAGACGGTCACGACATCACCACTGCGGTGTCCAGGCCGAACTCGGCGACCGCCGGCAAAGTACGGCCGTGCAACACCAACTCGGTCACCGCGTCCGCGGTGATCGGCGCCAACAGCACCCCGTTGCGGTAGTGGCCGAGCGCGACGACGACACCCGGTCCGGCGGCGCCGATCACCGGCGCATTGCTGGGTGTCCCCGGCCGCAGCCCGGTGCTGACCTCGAGCAGTTCCATCTCCAGGATCGCCGGCAGGATCTGCTGCGCGTCGTGCAGCAGATCGTGGACCGCGCCGGCCCGCGGCCGTTCGTCGTACCCGGCCTCTTCGCTGGTCGCGCCGACGACGAGTTCGCCGCCATCCCGCGGGACGACGTAGACCGGCACCCCGCGCACCGAACCGCGCAGCACATGGTCGAGCACCGGCCGGTCCGCGCGCAGCCGCAGCGTCTGGCCCTTCACCGGTCGCAGCCCAGTCGCAGGGACACCGGCGATCTGACCCGAGCGCGCACCGGCCGCGACAACAACGGTGCCGCAGCCGAGGACATCACCGTCGGCCAACGTGACGGTGCCGGCGTCGATCGATACCGCGGCCTGCGGCTCGATCGTTGCCCCGGCCAGCAGTGCGTGATGCAACCGGCGCGGATTGACCGCGTGGTCGTCACCGGCGAGCAACCCGCCGGGCAGTCCAGCCGCGAGCGAAGGTTCGAGCTCGCGCAGTTCGCGCGCAGTCAGCATCGACGAGTTCAACCCCAGGCTGTGGTGCAGCTCAGCCAGGTCGCGCAGCGCGGCGAGATCGGCGGCATCCCAGGCCGCGACGACGGTGCCGGTCTGGCGGTAGTCGACGTCGAGACCGGTCGCCGCTTGCACCGCGTCGACGAAGTCGGGGTAGCGGCGCGCGGACGCGAGATTGAGTCGCAGCAACCGCTCTTCGCCGTAGTGCAGCTCGGTGACCGGTGCGAGCATGCCGGCGGCCGTTCGGGTCGCGCCGCTGCCAGGTGCGGGATCAACGACGGTGACACTGGCGCCGGCTGCACTCAGTCGCCACGCGATCGCCGCGCCGATGATCCCGCCACCGACGACAACGACATCTGTGGTTGCGCGCATTTACCAATACCGTACGCGTCGTGGACGGGCGGCTCTATCTATGTACGGACGGTCGGCGCGCACGCGGCGACCTCGACGACTTCTTGGACGCCGTGCTCGCGGCCGGAGTCGACATCGTGCAGTTGCGCGAGAAGGGGCTAGAGGCACGCGACGAGCTCGCGCTGCTTGAGGTGTTCGCCGCCGCGGCCGAGCGGCACGGTCGGTTGTGGGCGGTCAACGATCGCGCCGACCTGGCCGCGATCAGCGGCGCGCCAATCCTGCATCTGGGTCAGGACGATCTGCCGGTGGCGGCCGCGCGGCGCATCGTCGGTGACGACGTGCTGATCGGCCGGTCCAGCCACGATCCGACGCAGTTCGACACGGAGATCGCCGACGCGACGGTCGACTACGTGTGCGCCGGACCGACATGGGTGACGCCGACGAAGCCGGGGCGACCGGCGGCCGGGCTGGACCTGCTGTCGCACGCGACAGCGGCTGCCGGTGACCGGCCGTGGTTCGCGATCGGCGGCATCGACCTAGACAACCTTGACGACGTGATCGCCCGCGGTGCGCGGCGAATGGTCGTCGTACGGGCGATCACCGAAGCCGAGGATCCCGGTGCGGCCGCAGCGGAGTTCGCCCGCCGCCTGCGCAGCGCGGCCGGCTGACTTCCGCGCGGTGCAGGGGCGGGATACCGTGCGGCTAGCAGCGACCGACGGGAGGTCCGCGAGGGCGGAAAAGGACGAGCGCACACCGGACGCGCCCAAGGAGTCCGAGAAGACCCCGCTCGAGCCCGCGCCCAACACCGACTGGGTCAAGACGATCCAGATCAAGCGGATCCTCCGGGACGACGTCGAGCGGCGGGATGAGTAGCGACCAAGGCACGCAGTACCACGCGTTCGTCGCGGAACAGATGAAGGCCGAGTACGAACGGCGGACGACACTCGAGGCGCGCGGCCTCGCCGTTGTCACCGGCAGCGGCACGCTGGTGACGCTGGTCTTCGGAATCGGCGCGTTCGTGTTGGGCAAGGACTACAAGCCGAGCGCGACCGCGGTCTGGGCGCTCGGCGTCTCCCTCGTGCTCTTCATCGTCGCCGCGTTCTTCGGACTGCTGGCCAACTTCCTCCGCAAGTACGAGGTCGCCTCGCCGACCACCGTCAATCTCATGTTGACGACGCATTGGACCGACACCGAGGTGGCGGCGCGCAACGTGTGCGCGGTTGCCGACGCCGAGACGCTGAAGTCACTTCGAGCGGGAAGCAACGACAAGGCGCAGCAGGTCACGGTCGCCTTGATCTGCCAGCTGCTCGCGACCGGCGGCCTCGCCTTCGCCGTGCTCTGGGAGTTCGCCCACCACCATCACTGACGCACGCGCCAGAAATGGCCGACTGGACCGCGGCCGGATCCCAATGGGAATGAGCCTTCGACGGCCGAGGTGATGAACTCCTTGCCGGCCGCGACCGCCGCCGGTACGTCGAGGCCGCGGGCCAGCGATGCCGCCGTCGCCGCCGCCAACGTGTCGCCGCTGCCGTGCGTGTGTACCGACGGATGCCGCGGCGCGGACAACTCGCTGAACGAAGAACCGTCGTATAGCACGTCCACCGCCGGCTGATCCGAGTCGAGATGACCGCCCTTCACCAGCACCCACCGCGGCCCGAACTCGAACAATCGCTTCGCCGCCTCGCGCATACCAGCGCGGTCGCGCACCTCCAGGCCCAGCAGCACCTTCACCTCTGGCAGGTTCGGCGTCACCAATGCGGCCAACGGAAAGAGCTTTGAGGTCAACGCGGTCACGGCGTCATCGGCGAGCAGCGGATCGCCGTGCTGCGACGCGGACACCGGATCGACAACCAGCGGACCGACGTCAACCGACTGGAGTACTTGCACCACTGCGGTGATGACGTCGGCGTTGGCAAGCATGCCGGTCTTCGTCGCGTCGACCCCGATGTCTGTCGCGACCGCCATGACCTGCGCCGCGACGAACGAGCCCGGCAGCGCATGCACTCCGACGACACCGCGCGAGTGTTGCGCCGTCACCGCGGTGACGGCGGACATGCCGTGCACGCCACAGCACAGGAACGTCTTGAGATCGGCCTGCAACCCGGCGCCGCCGCCGGAGTCGGAACCCGCGATCGTCAGCGCCGTCGGCGGCCGGGTCATGCAGCCGGAATACGTCGGCGCGACAACGGCAGGGTGACCACCGCCGCGACGACGAACGACAGCAACGACGCACTCATCCACGACTGCGCGGTGAAGTGCAACCAGCCGGCGACCTCGTGCCAGCCGTCGGCCCACCACGTGACATATCCCGGGTTCACCAGCTGGTACGCCGCGACCCCGAGCAGCCACGGCAGCACCATCCAGAACCGCGACGGCGCGTCCTCGCTGACGTTCCAGGCACCGCGGCGGCCGGCGAAGTAGTCGACCAGCAGCACGGCCGTCAAGGGGACGAGCACCGACCCGAGCAACAGCAGGAAGTCCGAGTAGCTACCGATCCCGAAGACCAACGCGAGCACGGTCGCCAGCGATCCGATGAGCACCGCGAGCAGCCGGCGGTCGGCCCGCGGCACGACGTTCTGCAACGACACGACGGTCGAGTAACTGTCGGCGAACGACTGGTCCAGCTCGCGCGCGACCAGCGCACCAAAGGCGAGCCAGCCCACCGGCACCGCGATGAACCGGGCGAACATGTCGTGCTGCATGTTCGCGTCCGACGCCTGCACCACCGTGAGCAACGCGATCAGCCCGAGCACATAGCAGGCGATCTGCGCGACGCTGTATCCGATCATCGCCGCGCCGAACGCGGACCGGCCACTGCGCGCGTGCCGGCTGTAGTCACTCGCCAGTGGCGCGAACGACACGGCGACCGCGACGGTGAAGTCGGTGCCGGTCCAGAAGCCGTTCCAACCGCCGTGGGTCAGTGATGGCAACGGATGCCGCAGCAGTTGCACGAACAGGTACGCCGTCGCCAGCGCAACGACGACGAGCGCGTACCGCCGCAACACGCGGACGACCGAGAGTGGGTAGATGCTCATCAATGTCGTCAACGCGCCTGCGACCACGACGTACGGCCACAGGTGGCCCTGCCAGCCGAGAAGTTGTTGCGCGCCTTGGGAAATCACCACGATCTCGAACACCGCCCAGCCGACCAGCTGGATCACGTTGATCAGCGTCGGCAGGTACGACAACCGCCGGCCGAACAGTCCACGCAGCAGCACCATCGCCGGCGCGCCGGTCTGCGCACCGGGTACGGCGGCCGCCGCCAGCATCGCCGTACCGACGACCGTGCCGACGACGACCGCAAGGGCCGCGGCGACGAACGACATCGAGTGCACGCCGTCGGGCTGCAGCACGTAGACCGCACCCACTGGGCCGAGCAACGAGACGCCGAGGTTGAACCACAGCGCGATCTGGTCGAGCCAACCGAGCACCCGGGGCGGTGGCTCTTCCAACGTCAGCGGCGCCTCGACCCCGCGCGCGTCGACAACATCCGGAATCCGTTCGGCCGTCGCCGTCATGGCCACTCCCTCGGGTCCGCATTACCGGACCGGTTAGGCGGTCGGCGGCCGGACAGCCGCCCTCTCAGCCCGGTGCTTCCGAGCTCCCGCGTGCCTCGACGACGAATCTACTCCGCCGCCGCAACCGGTCCTCCGCGACGAGGATGCCGAGCAGCACGATCAGCGCACCAACGAAGTCGTTCCAGCGCAACGACTCGCCCAGCGCCGCGACCCCGAGCGTCACCGCGACCAGCGGTACGACGTACGTCACCGTCGACGCGGTCGTCGCGCCGACGTCGCGGACCAGCCCGTAGTAGATGACGTACGCGAGCCCGGTGCCGGCGGCGCCGAGCGCGAGCACCGACAACCACACCCGCGGTGACAGCGACACGGAATGGGTGGCGACCACCGGTGCGACGACACCGATCTCGATCGCCGCGCAGGTCAGTTGTGCCGCGGCGAGCCCGAGCGGCGCGGCCCGGCCGGTGAGGAACTTGCGGGTGTAGACGAACGCGACGCCGTAACAGGCACCGGCACCGAGGCACGCGAGCTGGCCGGCCAACCCGGCGCCGTCCACGCTCCGCCACGGCGCGAGCACGACCAATGTGCCGGCGAAGCCCATCACCAGCCCGACGACCCGCGCACGGTTCGGCCGCTCGGCCGGCAGGAACAAGATGGCGAACACCAGGGTCCACAGCGGCGTCGTCGCGTTGTAGATGCCGGCGAGCCCGCTGGTCGCGCCGTTGTCCTCACCCCACGCGAAACCGAGGAACGGTACGACGTTCGACACCAGACCCATGACCGCGGCGTGCACCCACACGACCGGCTGGCGCGGCAACGGTTCGCGCCGGATGGCAAGCCAGGCCAGGATCGCGACCGCGCCAAGAACGATGCGACCGAGCACGATCTGGGTCGCGGTCATGCCTTCGAGCGCGACCTTGATGAACAGGAAGCTGCAGCCCCAGATCGCGGCGAGTACTCCGATGCGCGCCCACGGCGAGCTCCACCGCGTCCGCACCATTACTTGAGCAGCCGCGAGAGCCGGCGGTCGGCGAGCGGCTTGCCGCCGGTCTGGCAGGTCGCGCAGTAGTCGAGCGACGAGTCGGCGAACGACACGGAACGGACCACGTCGCCGCACACCGGGCACGGCTGGCCGGCCCGCCCGTGCACCCGCATGCCAAGCTTCTTCTCCGCCTTGAGATCGGCCGCGGACAGGCCACGGGCGCGCTCGACCGCGTCGGTCAACGTCGCACGGATCGCGTCGTACAGCCGGGCGATCTCCTCGTCGTCGAGGTTCGCCGCCGGCTTGAACGGCGACATCTTCGCGACGTGCAGGATCTCGTCGGAGTACGCGTTGCCGATGCCGGCCAGCTTGCCCTGGTCGCGCAACAGGCCCTTCAGTTGCGACCGGTCGCCGGCGATGACCGCGCGAAAATCGTTCAAGCTAAAGGAATCCGCGAGCGGATCCGGGCCGAGGCGGGCGATGCCCGGCACCTCGGTCGCCGGGTCGCGGACGACGTACACCGCTAGCCGCTTCTGGGTGCCCTGCTCGGTGAGGTCGAAGCCGGAGCCGTCATCCAGATGCACCCGCAGCCCGAGCGGGCTCTTGCCCGGCTTCGGCGGCGCGGGTGGCAACGAGTCGCGCCAGTGCAGCCAGCCGGCCCGAGACAGGTGCGTGACCAGGTGCAGGCCGCTGACGTCGAGGTCGAGGAACTTGCCCCACCGCCGTACGCCGGAGATCTCCAGCCCCGGCAGCGCGGTCACCGGCGGATCGAACGTCTTCAGCACGCTGATCGCCGCCACGTCGATCCGGGCAATCACGCGACCGACCGCGCGGCCGACCAGGAAGTCGGCCAGCGCCTGCACCTCGGGCAGTTCGGGCACGGGATCCAGTCTCCGTCACGCCACCGCCGCCAACCACTTCGGAGGGCTGGTGACCAGATCCGAGGCCGATTTACGGCGTGTCGTGGTCACCAGGTCTCCGAAGTGCCGGTGGCCGGGGCCGGCGCTAGGCCCAGCCGAGCTCGTCGAGGCGGTCGTCGTCGATGCCGAAGTGATGCGCGACCTCGTGCACGACAGTGACCTGCACCTGGCGGACGACGTCGTCGAGCGTCCGGGCCCGGCGCAGGATCGGCAGCCGGTAGATCGTGATCCGATCCGGCAGCACCCCGCCGTACGACGACGTCCGGGCGGTGAGGGGGACACCGTGATAGAGCCCGAGCAGGTTGGGCGACGAACCCATGTCCTCCACGACGACCGCGACGTTGCGCATCAACCGGCCGAGTTCCGGCGGGATGCTGTCGAGCGCCTGCTCGACGAGGGCGCCGAACGTCTCCTCGTCGACCTCGACCATGCTGCCATCATCACCCGGTGGCACCCACGACCGCGCGGCCGAGGATCAGCGCGCTGCGGTTCGTCGCGTGGTTCGGCCTGGTCTCGGCCCTCGGCGACATCGTCTACGAAGGCGCCCGCAGCGTCATCGGCCCGTACCTCGCCACCTTCGGCGCATCCGCCGCGACCGTCGGCCTCGTCACCGGCGTCGGCGAAGCGGTCGCGCTCGTCCTGCGGCTGGGCACGGGGCCGCTGTCGGACCGGACCGGCAAGCCGTGGCCGCAGACGATCGTTGGGTACGCGCTCACGATGCTCTGCGTGCCACTGCTCGCGCTTGCGGGTGGCACCGCGAGCGCCGCGGTGCTCTACAACGGCGAGCGGCTCGGCAAAGCGATCCGGTCGCCGAGCCGGGACACGATGCTCGCGCATGCGTCGGCGGTCGTCGGCGTCGGCCGTACGTTCGGTTTGCACGAAGCGCTCGACCAGACCGGCGCGCTCACCGGCCCGCTGCTCATCGCCGCGGTGCTGGCCCTCGGCGGCGGCTACTCCCTGGCGTTCGGGCTCCTGGCCATCCCCGGCGTGATCGCGCTGATCGTCCTCGCCCGGCTCCGCGCCGCGGCCCCGGACCCGAGCGAGTACGACCCGGCCGCACAGGTCTCCGATGCGAAGAAGCTCCGGCTCGATACCAAGCTGCCGGCCCGGTTCTGGCTCTACAGCGGCTTTTCCGCGCTGACGATGCTCGGGTTCGCGACCTGGGCCGTGCTCGCCTACCACCTGGTCCACCGGCACGTCATGTCCAGCTCGGTGATCCCGATCCTGTACGCCGCCGCGATGGGTGCGGCCGCGCTCGCGTCACTCGCGGTCGGCCGGCTCTACGACCGGGCCAGCTTCCGCGGTCTCGTCGTCATCCCGCTGCTGGCCGCCGCCGTACCGCCGCTGTCGTTCTCGACATCGGTCCCGGCGGTCGTGGTCGGCGCGGTCGTCTGGGGCGCCGGGATGGGGGTGCACGACTCGACGATGCGGGCCGCGGTCACCGACCTGGTCCCGCGGTCGCGTCGGGGTGCCGGGTACGGCACGTTCACCGCGATCTACGGCGTCGCCTGGCTGATCGGCGCCGCGATGATCGGGGCGCTGTACGACGTGAGCATCACCTCGATCGAGGTGGTCGTCGTCGCCGTACAAGTGGCCGCGCTGGCCGCGCTCGTGCCGCTGTTGCGGGCCGACCGGACCGCCCGGCTCAGTGCGCCGGTGTGACCTGCGTGGCGCCCGCGTCCGGCCCGATGCACACCCGGTCCACGTACTTCAGCCCGTCGATGCAGATCAGGCCGGTGTCGGACGCGCCGCGGTCGTGACCCTCCACGTCGATAGTCCCGTTCTTGTCCGGGCTGCGCAGGTGCAACCCGGGCCGACCGGCCGGGTGCGCCGCCCGGTGCACCGGCGCGGTGACGTGGTGGGACCCGGTGAGTGGACGGGTCAGCTGCCGGGCCACCGGAGCCCGGTCGGCAACCGGCTGGACCCGGACCGTTGCCGGAGCCACGTGCAAGCGCAGATGGTCGGACCCGGACCCGAACGGCGCGCCACCGGTGACGACCGTCACCAGCGCGACGCTCGCGACCGCGGCCGAGCTGAGGCCGAGGCTGGCCCGGTTGACCCGCGGCCGGAGCGCGCGGATCACGATGCCGGCCAGGCCGAAGCAGCCGACCATCTCGGACAACCGGCGGCGCAACCGGTGCCGGCGAGCCCGTAACGCCGGCGACGCGGCCTCGGTGGCGACCTCGCCGTCGAGGCCGGCCATGACACAGCGCACGTCGTCGTAGGACATGGTGCCGAGCGCGCGGAGCACCCGGTCGAGCCGCATCCGGGCCTCGACCGTGTCGACCAGCTCGCTGCCGTCGTCGGTGTCGTCGCTGCAGCAGTCGAGCGAGACGCTACGACGAAGGCGCCGGTGCTGGTCGATCGCGGCGTTACGGGCGACGGTCATGCACCAGCGCATCAGGTCATCGACGTCGGTGTGCGGGACCTGCCGGGTCAGCAACCGCTCGGCGACGTCCTGGACCGCGTCCTCCGCCGCGTGCGCCGAAACACCCCGCGAGCGCAGGAAGCGCAGCAGCCGCTTGCGCATCAGCGGCCACCACTCGGTCCACTCCGGCGTAACGGAAGTCGAGGTCGAACGTGTCATTGACGTCAGCAGCTCGTGATCAAGCACCTCTAGGAGGACTTCGTGCGCGTCACCGCGCTTGCTCTTGTTGCCGTCAACATCGTCGTCGGATGGGCCGTAGCCGCCGGCCCCGCCAGCGCCAAACTCGTCCCCGGCGTCATCACCGACAGAGTCGCACCGTTCCCGGTCTCGCAGTGCTACACGGTGACCACCAACCCGCCCACTGAGATCAAGCCGAGCGCCACCGTCTGCCAGCCCTGACACCGCGCACCCCCACTCTCGTGGTGGGGGTGCTTCGCCACGCGGCGGCGTATTCCTGCCGCGCGTAATCGCCGCCCGGCCGGCGGGGGCCGGCCGGGCGGTCCTAACCGCAGCGAGCGCTGGTGAACAACGCCTGCCGGGCAGTCGTTACGGCTGTCTGAGCGGTGTCGTCGTCGGACCGGTTGGGTTCGGCCGCTAGCCCGGCCAACACCCGGCGGGCCAGGGTCATGGTGGTCGCGTTCAGCGCGCCGTACCCCTCGATCGCGAACCCGGCCGGCTCCGGCAGGCTCGGTACCGCGACGTGGCGCAGCAGCGTCGACAGTTCGCCGCCGGTCAGCCGGCCGTCCGCGAGCGGGCCGGTGTGCGGCCGGCTGCCGGCGCTGCCCAGCCAGGCGAGCGCGCCGGAGTGGCCCGCGTTCGGGGTGTGCAGCTGGGCCCGGGCGGTGGCGATCAGGCTCGCGGCGCGGCCCGCGGTGAGCGGCGCGGCGCCGCTGGTGCCGCCGAAGTGCGCGCCGCCGGTGAGCGAGTCGGGGGACGCGGCGGTGAACGAGTAGAGGTCGCCGGTCACGTACGGCCGGGTCACCTGGCCGGTCGCGAACGCCGGGTCGCTCTCCGACTGGTGCACCCCCATCCAGGGCGTGCCGTCGGAGTTGACCCCGCCGACTTGGTAGACGTCCGGCAGGCCGGGGGGCGGGTTAATCACGCCGCTCTGCTCGTCGTCGCCGGACCCGGCGAAGACCAGCCGGCCGGACGTCGCGAGCTGGTGGATGCCGGCGGCGCCGGAGCAGGTGAACGACGAGGGCTTGTTCGGATTGGCGGTGTCGACCTCGGTGATCGTGGCCGTGACCGCGATGTCGATCCAGGGCTGGTTGGCGACCCACGACCACGCGTTGTCGCCGTCGCCGAGGACCACCACGAGTTCGGCGGTCGGCGCGGTGCCGTACTTGCGACCGACGGCCGAACTGGTGACGCCGGTTCCGTGCAGCCGGTCGGCGAGCAGGTCCGTCTCTTTCGGCGGCTGGTTGCCATCCGTCGCGGCGTACACCCCGATGATCCGGGTGCCGGCGACGCGGTAGAGGGTGTCCGGCGCGAGGTGGCCGAGCGGTCCGGACTCGCTCGCGCGGAGCCGGTCGGCGAACGCGCCGCTGCGCGGGAGCCGTACGACGCGGGCCGCGGGGTAGCCGGCCGGCAATGCCGGGTCGCGGCCGTCCGCGGTCGCGAAGTCGCTGTGCAGGACGTTCAGGCCCGCCTCGCCGACGACGGCGATCACGACGGGTCGGACGGCGGGCTGCGCCTTGGGTGCCACCTTCGCCGCGGCCGAGCCGATGGCGACCGGCGCGCAGAACGAGGCAACGAGAAGCGGCAGCAACAACCGCTGGGAGACTCGCATGCCAGCCCTCCCTTACCTGCGCCTTCTGCATCTGGCCGCACGACGGCGTCGTGGTTATCCCTTACAACGCTCGCGAAGAGCAAAGGATGTGGTCGGCGGTGCCGGCCCGGGGGGGGTGGGCCGGCACCGCCGAGTTCAACTCACGGACCGGAAACGGTCTCGGTACATCGAGGAACACGCACCAGCCGGCGGGTCGTTACGGAACTATTTTTTCGACCCCGTACTGCTCTCGTCGCCGGCTCCGCAGGGCCAGTCCCGCGCCGGTCGCCATCGTCAATGTCGCCGCGGCCAGCATCCAGGCGGCATCGTCGCTCGACGAGCCGCTCCGCACCAGGGCGAGGCTGGCAACGGGGTCGGTCTGATCCTCGGGCGCGCCCGCACCCACGGCCTGGCTGAGCGGCTGGCTGGCGGGTTGCTGCGCCTCCGCCTGCCCCTGCGGCGGCGGGTGCGCGACGGCCACCCCGCGTTCGGGCGCCCCGCCGTCGTCGAGCCGCGCGGGCGGGATCAGCGGCGGCGGTACGAACAGGTGCCGGTGGGTGTGGTGCGGGGTGCGCACCGGGGTCGGCGTGGGCGCCGGAACCGCCGGCGGCACGACCCCGCAGTCCGGGATCACCGGCGGGTCCGGCACCAGCAGCGGCGGCGGCGTGACCTTGACCGTCGGCAGCGGGTCGACCGTCGGCGACGGTGTCGGATCGGTGTGCGCGGCACGGGCCGGACCGGCGGGGGTGGGCAGCGGCGGGATCGTCGTAGCGGTGCCGATCGGAGCGCAGCGCAGCCCGGGGTCGTAGCCCGTCGTGGTGGACATCCGGTCGACCGTCGTCCAGGTGCCCGTCGGGCCGTCGGCGACGCCGCCGGTGAGCACGTCCGTCCGGGCGGCCAGGTCGGCGAGTCGGGTACCGGGCTGCGGATCGCCGACCGCCGCGGCCGGCACCGACATCACGACGGTGTCGCCGCTGACGTGCCCGGTCGCGCTGCCGGCGACGGTCTCGGCGCGGCCGCTCGCGGTGGTGCCCCACTGGTAGCTGACCGTCGGGGCGCTGGCGTCGGCGGACGGCGCGCTCGGATCACCGGCCGCCGGCGACCGGGCCCGGAGGAAGTACTGCACGCCGCGGTTCGACCACGTCATGGTCCACGCCGACCCGGTCGCGCCGGTCGGCGGTACGGCGGAAAACCCGGCGACGTCGAGCGTTGCCGTCAGCGTCCCGCCGGCGACCTGGACGCCGAGCCGGCGGAGGTCGAGCGCGCTCTGGTTGCTCCCGGACCACTGCGCGTCTCCGGCGCGGTCGCTGCCCTGCGGCGCGCAGCGCGCCGGCCCGCTGCTGGTGGCCGGCGGCGCGGTGCTGCAGGTGCGAGCGGTGGCGTGCGCCAGCAGGCTCGGGCCGGTGCACTGCCGGGTCATGGCGATGCCGGCCGTGGACCCGTCGTCGTGCATGCCGCGCGACTCGGAGTACGCGACGATCGCGCGGCCGGTCCGCGGGTCCATCGCGACCTGGATGCCGCTGCCGGCTTCGGCCGGTCCGGTGGGGCCGAACCAGCCGCAGATGTTCCCCACCGTCTGGCACAGCCCGCCCTCGTGCACCGCGGACTGGCTGACCACGCTCTGCGCGAACGTCGGGTGGGCCGCTTTCGCGTCCGTCGACGTGGCGAGGTAGACCCACCACTGGTGGTCCGGCGTCGCGATGTCGCGGCCCGGCGCCGTACTGCCGTAGAACGCCACCGCGACCCGGCCGTCGTCACCGGCGACGATCGCGGGGTAGGCGGCATTCGGCACGCCACTGTCGACCTGCGTCGGCTTCGACCAGGTAGCGCCGTGATCCGTGCTGTGACTGAGCACGATGTGATGACCGTCGTCCCACGCGAGATAGGCGGTGCCACCGGCATCGACCGCGAGTTGCGGCAGGCCGTGATAGCCGAAGCAGTACGCCTCGCTGACCCAGCCAGCATCGGTCCGGCACGGCAGTGTCTCGAGGACAGACGGCTTGGCCCAGGTGAGGCCGCGGTTGGTGGTCGCGACGGTCTCGATCGTCGACGCCGACGTGTCCTCGAATCCGGTGCACGAGTAGGTCGGCCCGATGAGGTGCTGGCAACCGGTGATCGTCGTGGGAAACACCGGCACGAGGCCGTCCGCACCGCGCATGACCGGTTGCGACGTCAGCCGGGGGGCCAGGCCGTACTCCGGCAGCCCGGTGTCGACCACGTGGGTGAGCTGGACGTACTGCGTCCCGCCGCGGCTAAGGGCGAAGTCGACGACGCCGTCCGACGTGTCCTGGAAGACCATGCCGCTGGTGTCGCCATCGATCGCGACGACGGACGGGTTGTCGAGGTCACCGGTCGGCGTCGTCGTAAGCGCCGCGTTCGGGCTGGTGAGAAAGGTGTGCGCGCCGTCGCGCGACGCACCGGCCGTGACGTTCGACGTCGGGAAGCCGGCCTGCTCGGAACCGCTGCCGAACACCAGTCGATCCGCGCTGCCGGTCGGTGGGGCGAGCGCAGTGCTGCCCGGCGGCGAGGCGGCAATCGAACACGTGCGGCTCGATTTCGCCGCTGCATAGGCGAGGTCCGGCTCGCCGAGGTAGATCGGCGCGTCATGACCACGGGCATCTGCGTCGAGTGCGTACGACCAGACGGCACACGGCATCGACCGCGCGGTGCCGCCGAGGTCGAACACGCTGAGCCCCCGACCAGGTCCGGACATCGGTGACATCGCGTACACGTTGCCCGCAGCGTCGACCGCGAGGCTCGCGTCGGTGCTCTCCTGGCCCAGGTTCGGCAGCCGTACGGCGGGGGTGAAACCCCAGCCGGCCCCGCGGATCGGTGCGACATCCGGCCGCAGCGGCGCCGCGGCCACATGGGTGATCCGCCGGACCCGGCCACTGAGCACATCGGTGACGACGAGGTTGCCGGCCGGATCGAGCTGCATGCTGTGCAGGCCGGCGAAGCAGGCCGTGGCCGCGGCACCGCCGTCGGCACATTCACCACCGATGAACCACCACGCGGCGGCCGCGCTGCCGAAGCTGTACACGTCGTAGATGTTCCGGCTCACGCCGGCGATCGTGCCGACAACGCCGTCCGGATCCACCCGCCGGATGCGGTTGGTGAACTCGGCCACGTAGACACTTCCGTCGCGGTCGACCGCGAGGCCGAACGGCAGCGCGAACGCGGCCTCGCGACTATGGCTGCCGTCGCCGTAGCTACAGATGGCTCCGTACGTACAGCCGGAACCGCCGGCGTACGTCGCGATCGCGCGGGACGCGAGGGCGATGCCGCTGAGGGCGACCGGCTGCCTTCCGACGTTGACGGCGAGCACCCGGCCGGCGCTGCTGGTGCCGCCGGTCGTCGTCATCGCGTCGGTCATGAGCAGCAGGTCACGGCGGCTGTCGTAGGCGAGTGCGGCCGGCGCGATGTCGACGTTGTAGGCGGGCTTGCCGTCGACCAACGGTTCCGGCGTCGGCGGTGTCACACCGAGCAGCGCGGCGACCTGCGTGACCAGCGTGTGTGCGCGGCCGGCGACGAGATAGTCCTTGCCGCAGTAGTTGACCGCGAGGACCTGTTGGTCGAGTTGGTCGACGACGAACAGGGTGCCGCGCTTGCTGTCCAACGTCATCGCGCCGAGCCCGATGATGACGTCGAGATAGGTGTTGCAGAAGTCCTGGCAGTTGCCGGCG
The DNA here is from genome assembly GCA_030840585.1 of Frankiaceae bacterium. Taxonomy (GTDB): domain Bacteria; phylum Actinomycetota; class Actinomycetes; order JAFAQI01; family JAFAQI01; genus BP-197. The sequence continues at coordinate 37,071 of JAVEEG010000081.1, forward strand.
GCCGGGAACAGCGGCAGGTGCAGCCGCTGCACCGGATGGCGGTAGACCGTGCCGATCGTGCCGGCTCGGACGGCGTGTCCTTGGGGCCGCAGCGTCTTCGCGGAGAAGTTGACGTACCGGACCGCGTCGCCGTCGGAGATGTAGAGGTTGTCGTACTGGTCGAGCAACAGGTACTCGGGATCTTCGAGCACCGCGTCTTGCGGGCGGCCACCGTCGCCGCCTCCGGCCTTCGGTGGTTGGCAGTCCAGGGTCAGACCGAAGTAGAACGGCGGCGCGACCGTGCACGACCGCGCCTTGCCGGCAGCGACCGTCACCATTCCGTCCGGCGCGATCCGTACGACGACGCCGTAGTTCGGGATGGCGGCGTACGTGACGCCATGGCTGTCGGTGACCGCGTCGACGGCGTCGCCGAGGTCGGCGCCGGTGAGGTACGCGCGGTTGCGTGCCATCGCACCGCCGGCGAGGTCGCCCGGGTGCGAGATGTCGCCGGTAGCGGACGATCCGATGCCGCAATATGCCGCTTGGCCGTTGCCGGCGAGCAGATGCGCGTGGCCGGTTGGCCCGACCTGCACGATCCGGCTGGCGCCCCAGTCGGACACGACGAGCCCGCGCGCGGTCGCGGCGACACCCATCGGGTAGCTGAGCCGGTCGCCGAGGCCCGCGGTCTTGCCGCCGGCAACGGTGCGGACGATCCCGGCCGCGGAGATGTCGCGGACCGCGTCGTTGTAGGTGTCCGCGACGAGCAACCCGCCGTGACCGTCGGCCGACAGATCGCCGTAGAACCAGCCGTCGTGGTCGCGCACGTCGAACTGCGCGTTGCCGACCGGCCCGCCGTCGCCGGCGTACCCGGGTGCGCCACCGCCGAGGCTGGCGATCTCACCCGCCGCAACGCTGGTGCCGTACATCTGCGCCGGCTCGCCGCCGGTGTTGAGGCCGAGGAGGTAGACCGCCTTGCTCTCGACCAGCCAGACACTCGCGAACGGCGAGCCGACCCCGCGGTAGGTCTCGCTCGACGCGAGCAAGGCGAGACCGTGCGGGCCGACGACCATCCCGGCGACGAACGGGATCCGGGCGGCGTCCGCGGCCGTCGGGACGTCGCCGGGCTTCGGTGACGGCGTGGTGCCGAAGGTCGTGTCGGTGAACGAGGGATACGAGCCGTCGCCCGCGATCGTTGCGACGGTGTCAGGGTCGACGACCACTGGCCCGTCGGTGCTGTCGTAGAAGGTCTTCTGTGCTGACGACAGGTTGAGGAAGCGGATCTGGGTCGCCGCGACGTACCCGGGCTGGTCGTCGCCGAAGCGCTGGTTGCGTGGCCCGTCGGCCTGCCCGGACGGGTACGCGGTGATGCTGGAGTCCGCGAGGTAGAAGGTGCTGGAGTCGGCGACGTAGAGGTTGCCGTCGTCGTCGGCAGCCATCGCGGCGATGTTGTTGAACGCGGCCTTTTCGACCGGGCCGCCGTCACCGCGTCCGGGCGGGAGGGTGGGGGATCCGGCGATGAACTCGTTGGTGCCGTCGGCGCGCAGCCGCCCGATCGCGGGAGCGCCGGCCGGCACGTCGCGGGCCTGCCAGTCCGAGCCGGCGGGGTGCCCGTCGTCGATGTAGCGGTTGAACGTGTAGAAGACCCCGCCGTGCTGGTCGGGGACGATGCGGACGTCGGTACCCTCGAGCGAATTCCAACCCCGGGCGACCCGGCCTTCGACCGGGCCGCTGAGGTTGCCGAGAGTGCGGACCCGGCCATCGGGGTCGAGGGTGCGGATGTACGGCGTGGGCTGGGCGTGCAGGTCGGAGCCGACATCGACCCAGAAGATCCGGCCGGCCCGGTCGACGACGACGTTGCCGGGGCTGACCGACGTCTGCAGGCCGTCCATCCCGTCGCAGCGACCGCCGAGGACGGTGTCGACCGTGCCGGGGCCGTGGGTGAGTTGGGTCGGCGGGTAGAAGACCGATTGGCGATCGCCGGCCAGCTTGGGATCCCAGGGGTCGGTCGTGCTGGCGCGCGCGGGCGCGGTGGGTGCGCCGGCAGCGGGCGCGACCGTTCGGGGCAGCAGCGGGTTGGGGACCTTCGCCGCACGGCCGGCCGGCTTGACGACGGGTGGCTTGGCCGGCTGGCCCAACTTGGCCGCCAGCTCGGCCTGCGATTCGGGCGTGACGGGGAGGCGCCCGAGGACCGGGGTGGCGGCGGGTACGACGAGTCGCCGGCCGTTGCGGACATCGAGGACCAGCTGGCGGTCGGCCACCGTGCCGAGCGACAGGAAGGGTGAGGTCAGGCGACCCGGCTTGTGCCCCGAGGTGCCGAGTGCTGCGTGCCAGCCGGGGACCCAGGCGAGCAGAAGGGTCGCGGCGAGCACAGCGCGCAGGGCCTTCTTGGCCCCGCCGCCGCCTTTAGTGCCGCGCACGACGCCTCCCCCGGCGGGCCAGGCGCTGGGGAAAAGCCTGGACAAGCCATGACAAACGGTAAGGCGCGGGTGTACCGCAGGCAAGGTAGGTCCGAAGCGCCGCGGCTAGTGAATGCCGTAGGTGTGCCAGGTGGCGATGCCGACGGACCAGGTCGTACCGAGCGGGTTCGCCACCCAGTTTGAGAAGCCCGCGTAGCTCGGCCCGGTCGCCTCAGTCGCCACCGCGAAGGACAACTTGTCCGCCCACTGACCTTGACTCGAGTTGACGACGTTGGTGATGTCGTTCTCCGGATGCAGGTCTGGATTCGCCGGGACGCCGAGCCAGCAGCCGAACGGATAGTCCCCCGGTGACGTCGGCTGCTTACCGTTGTCGCCGTACAGGCAAGGCCGAACCCCGCCGAAGACGCCGCCGTTGTCGGCCGGGGCAGCGCTCGATTTCAGGACGAATGCGGTCGCCAGCGATTGCACGTAGGTGGGCTGGCGGAAGCTGAAGGTTTTCCCGCCACCGCGCAGCGTGCCGGCGGCGTAGCCGGACTGCGGCGTGCACGGTAGGGGTGCGGAGTCACAATGGGTCGGTATCAAACCCAGGCCGCCGTTGATCCGGCCACCGGCCGTGTAGCTGCGCTTCCCGGTGAGATCAGGGCTGCGGATAGTCAGTCGCGCGGCGCCGTCGGTGAACAGGTAGAAGTCGGTCGCGCCGGTGTACATCAGCTCGGGCGTGCCCCACAGAATCCACGCGTTCTTGCCGTCGGAGTCATTCATCTCGGGGTGGCCCGGCGGGTGCACGGCGATCATGAACATGTTCAGGCAGTGCGTCTGTCCGGGGGTTGCGGTCTTGCAGGAGTACTCGATCGACCGCGGGATCACGTGCACCGTCGCATAGGTGCCGCTGAGGACGGTGAGCTCCATTCGGCTCACCGGGGTCGATACGTTGCGCGGCGCGACCAGCGTGATGCCCTGCGCGCCATGGAAGGTGACCGTCGTGACCCCGCCCAGCGGAGCGGAGACGGTGCGCGGCCGCGCCCCAGCCGGGACGGCCGCCACCATCGCGCTGAGCGCAAGGAGGACGGTCAGCCCACGGCTGAGGCGCGTACGCATCGATTAACTCCAGGCCGTCGAGTAAACGGCGGGGTACTTGTAGGTGATCGTGCCGACCTGAACGCTCACGTCGTAACGGGCGTGGCGCACCTTGCCGGTCGCGGGGTTGGTGATGTTGAGGACACACTGTGCCTCGATCGGGCCGACCACTGCCAGGTCGTTGCTCGACGGGGTGGTCTGCGAGACCGGCGCGCAGGCCTCACCGAACGACGCGTTCGGCACGATCGCGTGCCAAGAACCACCAGCCGGGAGCGACGAGTTCGGGACCCAGTATTCGAAGCTGAGCTTCAGGGTCGCCTTGAAGCCCGTCTCGAACGACGCGCATTCGACGTTGCCCTCGGCGACATCCGTCTGCAGGACCGCGTCGATGGCGACCTGCGTGTACGGCGTGGCCTGCGTCGCGGCCGGCGTCGGCGGCTGGCAGGTGACACCCGGCGCCGAGCCGGTGGCGTAGACCGAGATCGCCACGGAGTTGTTGGTCGCGGTGTCCAGCGTGGCGGCGGCGATGTCGGTCGACAAGGCGCTGGCGTTCGTTGCCATCGCCAGCATCGCGGCTGCCGCGCCGGCGACAACAATTGCTGTCTTGCGCATGGAAAAGGCCCCCCTCTGGGCTACTTGTCCGGGATTGTTCCCGGACTACCGCAGAGTAGGTAGGTAGTAACGCTCGGTCAACGGAGGTTGAGCCTGTATGCGCGTGCTGCTCGTCATGGCTGGATAACGAGCGGACTCCATCTGAGGTGACGATCGTCGTAACGACCCTCGTCGACGGCGGCGAGGAATGCGGCCAGCCGAGCGGCGGGCACGACGAGGTAGCGGCGCCGGCGGCCGTCGTCGAGCTCGAACGCGACCCGGTCCCACCGCGCGACGACCGTACGCAACGTGAAGCCCGGCCGGACCACATCGTCCACGACCCGTCCGTGCATCGCCGCGCCCGACGGGGCGGTCGCCGTGGCCGGTGGGTCGGGGGCCGGTTGCTCCAGCGGCAGCGGCCGCCGCCCGGCCACGATCGCGTCGACGACCGCTACGTCGCCGGCTCCCACCAGGTCCGTCGCCAGCGGACGCAACCGCGACCACACCCGGTCCAGCAACACACCGGCGGGCATCACGCCAGCGTCCGTGGGCACCGCCGCCGCGCGTCCGTCCCGGTAGAGGTCGACGCCTGCCGCGCAGCGGTCGACGTACCAGCCGAACCGGCCGGTCGCGCGCTCCAGCCGCGCCGCCGGCGTCGGCAGGTTGTCGAGTAGCCGCGGGCGCCGCGAGCAGGCGACGGCGCCGGCGATCGCGAACACGGTGGCCGCGCGCAGCTGCTCGCCGGCCGCGTACTCGCCGCCGATCTCCAGCCGCCCGCGCCGCGGCCGGACCAACAATCCGGGCGACTCGGCCCGGTCGAGCAGCAACATCTGCGGCAGTGCGAGTCGGCGAGCGAACCGGTCGGCCGCGCGCACGACCGCCCGATCCGGCGCGCTCACGTTGATGTGGGTCGAGTACCCCTCCAGCCGCAGGCCGCGCGGAACGGCCGCGCGCAGCCGCTGGTAACCCAGCCGGGCCAGCGCCTCGATGTCGGCGGCGGCGCCGGTTTTGACAGCTACCGGCGGTGTCGCGACCTCGGCCTCGCGGCCGTCCGCGGTGATGACGCCGCCCCAGCGGCAGCGGTGCGCGTGCAGGTCGTCCGGATCCAGCCGGCGGCCGTCGAGTGGCAGCGCATCAATGAGCGCGGCGAAGTCACGTTGCCGGCCACCGCGACCGAGTACGCGCCATTCGCGCTCGACGCCGGCGAGCAGCGTCACTGCCGCTGGACGTACGCCGGCAGTACCGCCTGGGCGATGGCAGCCGCGACCGAGGCGTCCCGGGCCGGGTTCACCAACCCGGCGGAAGAGCCCTCCTCGAGGGTGATCGTGGAGAAGATGACAGCGACCGGCCCGACCGGTACGACTGCCTCGGCCGGAAGGAACTGGGTCGTCCCGTTGACCTTCTGCAGGTACGGCGGGTGCACGAACGCACCCGGGCCAAGGGCCGGGATCGGCGTCGCCTTCACCTGCGCCGCGGTCAGCGTCTGCCGGATGTGCTCCACGCCGGCCGGCGGGTCGTACCTGATCTCGAGAGTGCGAAACGGCGAGGGGTCCTTGCCCGCGTATAGGCACGACGCCGGCTTGTTCTCCGAGGGGTCGAGCTTGGCGCCGAGCGCCTGCTCGGCTGCGGCCTGGGTGACGAGGTCACACGGCTTCGGCAGGCTCACCGCCGATGGCACGGTCCGCGCCGGAGTGGTGAGCGGCGACGGCGACGGTGGGCCGATGACCGCGGGGTGCTCGCCGTGCTCGCCGGAACTACTGCTCTTGACGGCCGCCGCGGCACCACCGGCCGCGGCGGTCACCAGCGCGCCGGCCGCGAGCAGTCCTACCGCGCCACTGCCGAACCCGCTCGCGCCGGATCGGGTCGCGGCGAGAGTGGCGTGCGGTTGCTGCCGAGCCTTGTCCCGCCGGCCGTGCGACATCGGCCGGCCGGTCACCGGATGCCGTTCGGCGGCGACGAGCGACTGCGGGTCCAGCCGCTTGCGCAGCCGGATCAGATCGAATGCCACGTTGCCGTGGTCAGTGTTCGCCGCCGGCGCTCTTGGCCTCTTTGGCCTCGCGCCGTCGCTTCGACCGGTCCTCGACCTTCTCGGTCGCCGCGCCGAGGACCGCTCCGGCGAGGAACTCGCCGCCGGTCTTCGCGGCCAGGCCGCCGATCATCTCGCCGGTCGACTCGCCGCCCTCGGCTCGGGCGCCGCCGCCCTCGACGCTGAGACCACCGGCACCGCCCGCGCCGCCGGCGCCGCCTGGACCGCTCAACAATCCCTCGCGACCCTCGGTACCGAAGCCGGCCGCGTTGCCCTTCTCGCCCATCTGCACTCCCCGCTGTGACAGTCCTCGCAACGTTAAGGCGGCGGCCGTCAAGATCGCAGCAAGTTCACTCAATGCGGTAGAAGAAGACCGCGGCCACCCGTACGCGGAGCGGTCCCTAGAGAGGCCGGATAACGTTGCACGTTATTAACGGGACGCGTTATGCTGGACGCCGTGCTGCGCTCGTTCCGCGATCGCGACACGGAACGTGTCTGGCAACGCCTGGCGGTTCGCAAGTTCGGTCCGGACGTCCAGCGGGCAGCGCTGCGCAAGCTGCTGATCCTGGACGCCGCTGACTCCTTGCAGGACTTGCGGGTGCCGCCGGGTAACCGGCTGGAGAAGCTGAGAGGCGACCGAAAGGGGCAGCAGAGCATCAGGATCAACGACCAGTGGCGGATCTGCTTTCGCTGGACCGCGGCCGGGCCCGAAGATGTCGAGATCGCCGACTACCACTGAGGAGGAGTGATGAGAGCCAGCGCGATCATGCCGCCGATCCACCCGGGCGAGGTGCTGCTCACTGAGTTCCTCGAGCCGCTCGGCGTCACCCAGCACCGGCTGGCCGTAGCGATCAGCGTTCCGCCGCGCCGCATCAACGAGATCGTCCACGGCAAGCGAGGTATCAGCACCGACACCGCGCTTCGGTTGTCGCGCTTCTTCGGTACGACGGACCGGTTCTGGCTGAACCTGCAGAGTCGCTACGACATCGAGATCGAGCGAGACCGCCTAGCCGAGACCCTCGATCAGATCGAACCGCTCGCGATCGCCTAACGCGCGGGAACTAGACGCTCGCTTTGTCGATGGTGGGCGAGGGGGGACTTGAACCCCCACGTCCTTACGGACACACGGACCTGAACCGTGCGCGTCTGCCAATTCCGCCACTCGCCCGAGAGGCCCGACCACGCTAGCACCCGACCGCCCGCCCAACCGGCAGCCCGAGCCAGCCCCTCAGCCCCGCTGGATACGATCATGGCCGCCTGGGGAAGGGACGCTTCGTGGGAGTGGTGCAGCGCTTCGAGCGGCGTCTCGGTGGGCTGGTCGAGGGCGCGTTCGCCAAGGTCTTCAAGGGCGAGGTCCAGCCAGTCGAGGTCGCGCAAGCCCTCCAGCGGGAGACCGACGACCGCCGTACCGTCGTCGGCGACGGCAAGGTCCTCGTCCCCAACGACTTCGTCGTCGAGCTCGGCCCGCACGACCACGAACGCCTCTCCCCCTGGACCAAAGCCCTCACCAAAGAACTCGCCGCCATGGTCCGCGAGCACGCCACCGAGCAGGGCTACTCGTTCGTCGGACCCGTCACCGTTGCGCTCGAAGAAACCCCCGGCGTCGACACCGGGGTGTTCCGGGTCCGCAGCGGCGTCTCCGCGGGCGATCTCGTCGACGGCGGCGTGCTCACCAAGGCCGGCTCACCCGCCACCGACGCACGACAAGTCAGCCCACCGGGCGCCCTCCCCGGAAACCCAAGGCTCGTCTTCAGCACCGACGGCAAGGCGCAAGCCGACTCACCCGAGGGCCGCGGCGAGGAGCGCGCATACTTCCTCACTCACGCTGTCACCGTGATCGGCCGCGGCGCCGACTGCGACCTTCAGCTCACCGATCCCGGCGTCTCCCGCCGGCACGCCGAACTCCGGCTGGAAAGCGACGCGATCGTCCTCGTCGACCTCGGCTCCACCAACGGCATCCGGGTCAACGAGGTCGCCGTCGGCCGCCGCCCGCTCTCCCCCGCCGACCGCATCCACCTCGGCTCGACCACCCTCATCTTCCAGCGCGACAGCGGGGACTGACCGACGCGATGAGCGCCGTACTGTTCGTCCTGCACGTCGTCGTCCTCGTCCTGCTCTGGGGCCTGGTCCTCGCCGCGATCGTCGCCGTCCGCCACGACGTCTTCGGCGGCCGGCGCCAACCCACCGCCGCGCCAGCGCCAGCGCCCCAACCAACGAAAGCCCCGAAAGCGCCGAGATCAGCCGCCGCCAAACCGGCACCGTCGAAAAGCAGCGCCCGCGTCCTCGTCGTTACCGACGGCCCGCTCGCCGGTACGACGCTGCCGCTCAGCCGCCAGCCGGTCACCATCGGCCGCGCCGACAGCAGCACGCTGGTCGTCTCCGACGACTACGTCTCCAACAACCACGCCCGGCTGGTGCCCGACGGCGACGCGTGGATCCTCGAAGACCTCGGCTCCACCAACGGCACCTACCTCGACCGCCAGCGGGTGACGCAAGCGACCCCGGTCCCGATCGGTACGCCGATCCGCATCGGCAAGACCGTCATGGAGCTACGCCGGTGACGCTCTCGCTCCGCTACGGCGCCCGCAGCGACGTCGGCCTGCTCCGCGAGCTCAACGAAGACTCGATGTACGCCGGCCCGCGGCTGCTCGCCATCGCCGACGGCATGGGCGGGCACGCCGCCGGCGAGGTTGCCAGCCGGGTCGCGATCGAGTCGGTCGCGCCGCTCGACGACGACCAGCCCGGCGCCGACCTCGTCACCAGCCTGCGCGAAGCAGTCGAGACCGCGAGCCGGTTCCTGCAGGACATGTCCGATGCGGACACCGCCCTGGACGGGATGGGTACGACGCTGACCGCGCTGTTGTTCTCCGACCGCCGGCTCGGCCTGGTGCACATCGGCGACTCCCGGGGCTACCTCCTCCGCGATGGCGTGCTCAACCAGATCACCCACGACCACACCCTCGTCCAGCACCTCGTCGACGAAGGTCGCATCACCCCGGAAGAAGCGAGCACCCACCCGCAACGGTCGTGGATCACTCGCTCGCTGACCGGCCGCGGCGAACTCGAACTCGACCTGTCCATCCGCGAGGTACGCGAAGGTGACCGCTACCTGCTCTGCAGCGACGGCCTGTCCGGCCCGGTCAGCGCGGAGACCATCGCCGACACGCTGCGCAGCGCGTCCGATCCGCAACAGGCTTGCGACCAGCTCATCGAACTCGCACTGCGGGCCGGCGGGCCGGACAACATCACCGCGATCGTCGCGGACGTGATCGGCACCGACAGTGCCAGCGAGACACCGATCGTCGGGGGCGCGGCGGCCGGCGCCATCGGCACGGACAGCGCCGCCGCGGACAGCCCGGCCAGCCGGGCCGCGCAGCTTTCCCGCCGCGGTCGCCGAGGCGGGCGGCACAGTGCCGACGCCGACGATCCCGCGGCCGAAACACCAACGCCCCCGATGCCGGCGAAGTCCCGCGCCGGCCGGCGGATCGCGATCGCGATCGGGCTGGTCGCCGTCGTCGTTATCGCTGTCGTCGTGGGCGCGTTCTTCTACATCCGCACCCAGTACTACGTCGGCATCGCCAAGGGCAACCCGGCCACCGTCGGCATCTACCGCGGCGTCAGCGGTCAGGTGGTGATCAGCCTGTCCAGCCTCGACCGCCGCACCGACCTGCCGCTGCAAGCCTTGCCGCCGTACCAGCAAGAGCAGGTGAAGAACGGCATCGACGCATCGAGCCGCGCAGACGCCGAGCGCATCGTGTCCGGCCTGCGCTCCGACGCTTGCCCGACCCCATCGCCGACTCCGACAGCCACCGCGACGCCGTCGCCGACACCTAAGCCCGCGGCCAGCAGCGCGCGCGCAAAGAAGACGCCGCCGCCATCACCCACCCCGACACCGACGCCCACGCCGACGCCGTCCTACTGCGCGAGCACGCCATGACCGCGGCCACCCTCGCCCCGGCAGCGCGAACCGGCCGCGGTCGCGCGACCGAGCTGTCGCTGATCGTCTTCGCGATCGTGCTGACCCTCACCGCGTACGCCGCGACCGGTCTGGCTCACTCCAAGCAACTGCCGACCGACATGCTCACCTACGGCCTCGGTCTGGTCGCCCTGTTCGGGATCGCGCATTTCGTCGTACGACGGTTCGCGCCGTACGCCGATCCGTTGCTGCTGCCGATCGCGACCGCACTGAACGGGCTCGGGCTCGTCATCATCTGGCGGCTCGACCTCGCCGCCGCGGACGACGCGCGGGTCGCACACCATGCGGTGCCGCGTGGTGCGGCGCCGCTACAACTCGTCTGGATGTGTCTCGGCGTCGCACTGTTCGTCGCCGTCCTCGTCCTCGTTCGCGACCACCGGCGGCTGCGGTCGTACAGCTACACCGCGATGTTCATCGGTCTGGTGCTGCTCGTGCTCCCGGCCATGTTGCCGGCCAGCCACAGCGTCGTGAACGGCGCGCGGATCTGGGTGCGGTTCGGGTCGTTTTCGTTCCAGCCCGGCGAGATCGCGAAGATCCTGCTCGAGATCTTCATCGCCGGCTACCTCGTCCGCCATCGCGACCTGCTCCGACTGGCTGGTCGGCGGATCGGGCCGATCGACCTGCCCCGCGCCCGTGACCTCGGTCCGCTGTTGCTCGCGTGGGGTGTCAGCCTGCTCGTGCTCCTGCGCGAAAGCGACCTCGGCTCCAGCCTGCTGTTCTTCGGCATCTTCCTGGTGATGCTCTACGTCGCGACCGAACGCGGGTCGTGGTTACTGCTCGGCCTGATGCTCTTCGTCGTCGGCTCGCTGATCGCGTACGCCACGATCGGTCACGTGCACGACCGGGTCACTGCATGGCTCGACCCGTTCAACAACCGCATCTACAACAAGCCGTTCGGCAGCAGCTACCAACTCGACCAAGGCTTGTTCGGCATGGCCACGGGTGGCATCACCGGCACCGGACTCGGCCAAGGACGGCCCAACCTCGTCCCGTTTGCGAACACCGACTTCATCATGGCGTCGGTCGGCGAGGAGCTCGGGCTGGCCGGGGTCATGGGCATCCTCACCTGCTACCTGCTGTTCGTCAGCCGCGGCCTGCGCGCCGCGCTCGGTGCTCGCGACGGTTTCGGCAAGTTGCTCGCGACCGGCCTCGCGTTCACGTTCGCGTTGCAGGTGTTCGTTCAGGTCGGCGGCGTCACCCGGCTGATCCCGTTGACCGGCCTGACCTTGCCGTTCCTTTCGTACGGCGGATCCAGCCTGGTCACCAACTGGGTGTTGCTCGCGCTGCTGCTGCGGATCAGCGACGCCGGTCGGCGACCACAAGCGCCACCGGCACCGGCACTACCGACAGCGGACGAGAGCACGACGGTGGTGGTCCGGCCGTGAACCGCCCACTGCGCAAGGTCGCGATCGCGGCGCTGGTCATGTTCGCCGCACTACTGATCAACGCGAACGTCGTGCAAGTCGTGCAGGCGCACTCGCTCGCCAACGACAGCCGCAACAGCCGGATCATCTACGACCAGTACTCGCACCGGCGCGGCCCAATCGTCGTCGCCGGCAAGCCGATCGCGAAGTCGGTCGTCACGAAAGAGGCGTTGAAGTACCTGCGGGTGTATCCGCAAGGTCCGCTGTACGCGCCGGTCACCGGCTACTACTCATTGACCTATCGCTTCTCCGGCATCGAGGCCGCGTCCAATGACGTACTGTCCGGCAGCTCGGACAAGCTGTTCGTCAAGCGGCTGTCCGACTACTTCACCGGCCGCGAGATCGAGGGCGGCGCCGTCGTACTCACCCTCAACCCGCGCGCGCAGCAGGTGGCGTACGACCAGCTGACCAGCCATCACTACCGCGGTGCTGTCGTTGCGATCCAGCCCACCACCGGAGCCATCCTCGCGCTGGTGTCGACGCCGTCGTACGACCCGGGCCGGGTCTC
>JAVEEG010000353.1 GCA_030840585.1 Frankiaceae bacterium
GCTGGCGCTGCTTCTTCTTCGCCCGCGGCTTGGCCATCGGCCGAGGCTAGCCGACGTGTCCGCCGGTGCGCGCGAACTCCGCGAACCAGTCCAGCGCGGCCGGGTTGGCGAGCGAGTCGCGGCTGGCCGCGTGCTCGGGCGCCGCGCCCGCGAGGATGCGCTTCACCGGCACCTCGAGGACCTTGCCCGAGAGCGTCCGCGGGACCTCGGCGACGGTGAAGACGTCGTCGGGCACGTGGCGCGGCGAGCAGTCCTCGCGGATCCGCCGGGCGATCGCGGCGCGCAGCTCGTCGCCGAGCTCGGCGCCCGCGCGCAGGACGACGAAGAGCGCCATCCAGTTCTCCTCGCCGGCGCGCGGGACGTCGACGACGAGCGCGTCGACGACCTCGTCGAGCGCGAGCACGGCGCGGTAGATCTCGCTCGTCCCCATGCGGATGCCGCCGCGGTTGATCGTCGAGTCGCTGCGGCCGTAGATGATCGCCGTGCCGCGCGAGGTGATCTCGATCCAGTCGCCGTGGCGCCAGACGCCCGGGTACATGGCGAAGTACGCCTCGTGCAGGCGCTCGCCGCCGGGGTCGTTCCAGAAGCGCAGCGGCATCGACGGCATCGGCTGGGTGATGACGAGCTCGCCGACCTCGTCGATCAGCGCGCGGCCCTCGTCGTCGAAGGCCTGCACGTCGCAGCCCAGCGAGCGGCCCTGCAGCTCGCCCTCGTAGACGGGCTCCAGGGGGACGCCGCCGACGAACGCCGTGCAGACGTCGGTGCCGCCGCTCGTCGAGAAGAGCCAGGTGTCGGGCCCGAGCTCGTCGTAGACCCAGCGAAAGCCCTCGGGCGACAGCGGCGAGCCGGTCGCGCCGACGCTGCGCAGCGCGGAGAGGTCGCGGCCCGCGGCCGGGTGCACGCCGGCCTTCATGCAGCCCGCGATGAACGCGGCGCTCGTGCCGAAGCACGTCACGCCGGCCTCGGCCGCCAGCTCCCAGAGGCGATGCAGCGACGGCGTCCCCGGATTGCCGTCGTAGAGCACGACCGACGCCGGCGTCAGCAGCACGCCGACGAGGAAGTTCCACATCATCCAGCCCGTCGTCGTGAACCAGAAGACGCGGTCGTCGGCGTGGGCGTCGAGGTGGAGGTTGAGCTTCTTGAGCTGCTCGAGCAGGATCCCGCCGTGGCCGTGGACGATCGCCTTCGGCAGGCCCGTCGTGCCGCTGGAGTACAGGACCCAGAGCGGGTGGTCGAAGGCGACCGGGACGAGCTCGAGCGCCGCGTCCTCGGGGCCGAGGAAGCCGTCCTGCCAGCCGCTGTCGTCGAGGTAGCCGAGGCGCACGAGCGCGCCGCCGACCTCGGCGTGGATCGCGTCGACGACGGCGCCGCGGTCGTGGTCGCGCCCGCCGTAGCGGTAGCCGTCGACGGCGAGCAGGACCTTCGGCTCGATCTGCGCGAAGCGGTCGACGACCGAGCGCGCCCCGAAGTCCGGCGAGCAGCTCGACCAGACGGCGCCGAGGCCCGCGACCGCGAGGAACGCCGCGATCGCCTCGGGGATGTTCGGCATGTAGGCGACGACGCGGTCGCCGCGCTGCACGCCGAGGTCGCGCAGGCCGGCCTGGATGCGCGCCACGAGCGCGCGCAGCTCGCCCCAGGTCAGCTCGGCGAGCGGGCGCAGCTCGGAGGCGTGGCGGATCGCGACCGCCGCGTCGTCGCGGTCGCGCAGGATGTGCTCGGGATAGGAGAGCGTCGCGCCCGCAAACCACCGCGCGCCGGGCATCTCGCGCCGGCCGAGCACGGCCGCGGGCGGCTCGTGGAACGCGACGTCGAAGTGGCCGGCGATCGACGACCAGAACCCTTCGAGGTCGTCGACCGACCAGCGCCAGAGCTCGTCGTAGGACGTCGTGCGGACGCCGCGCTCCTCGGCGAGCCAGCGCATGTAGGCCCGCATCCGCGTGCGTGCGGCGAAGTCCTCGCCGGGCCGCCAGAGCACCGTCGGATCGCGACTCATGCCGCGATCCTACGGCGCATGGATCAGCCGGTAGGGAGCTTGGCCTCCAGCTGCACCTCGACGGAGTCCTTGACCTTCAGGGCGCCCATGAGCGCCTTGAACTGCTTGATCCCGTAGTCGCTCTGGCTGAGCGTGACCGAGCCGCTGACGGTGCCGTCGTCGGCGACGGTGAGCGGCATGGTGATCGAGTTGCTCGAGCCGGCGACGCTGAGGTTGCCGCTGACGTTCATCGAGCCGTTGTCGACCTTGACGTCGCTGGACTCGAAGCTGATCTGCGAGCCGCCGAGGATCTTGTCGGCCATGCTCTTCTTGATGTCGGCCTTGTCCTTGTCGCCCAGCGGCTTGGCGCCGCCGGTGCCGGACTCCACCTCGATGCTGCTCGGGTCCACGGTGAGCTTGACCGACGCGTCGTCGCCGATCTCCACGGTTCCGTCCCAGGTCTTCGCCTCGAGCACGAGGTCGTGACCCGCCTTCGCGGCCGCTCCCTCGCGGCCCGTCTTGATCTTCAAGGACCCGTTGGAGGGTCCGATCTGGTGAGTCCCTGCCTGAATTGACATATGAACGACCCTACCCAGATAGGGCCAATCGACACGGCCGGTGGTTCGCGGCATACCCTCCGGCCATGCCCTGGAGCCAGCACGAGGTCACGCTGCGAGCCCGCCCGCGCGGCGTGCACCTCGTGACCGCCGAGATCGTCGAGGCGGTCCCGGAGCTGCGCGACCTGCGCATCGGGCTCGCGCACGTGTTCTTCCGCCACACGTCGGCGTCGCTGACGCTCAACGAGAACGCGTCTCCGGACGTGCGGCGCGATTTCGCTGCGTGGTTCGACCGAGCGGTGCCCGATGGCGCCGAGTACTTCCGGCACACGCTGGAGGGC
>JAVEEG010000161.1 GCA_030840585.1 Frankiaceae bacterium
GCATCGTCCGGCTCGAACGGGTGTCGCGCGCCGGCAAGTCGTAGGTCCATGCGCCGAGCGGCGCCAGTTCGATCGACAACACATGCGTCGCGCCCGCCGCAACCGCGACGTCGATCGGCGAATTGTCCGCCACTCCGCCATCGACGAACCGGTGGTGGAAGACGCCCGTCTGCGCGCCGATCGGCGGCGGGCCCGGCAGCCCGGCCTGGGCGTTGCGCCCGGTGAATTGCAGGCCCCAGTCGACGGTCGGGAAGGCCACGGGTATCGCTGCCGAGGTCACGACCGCCTTCACGAGCACGTCGGCCGGTGTCGGCGTCGGTACCAGCACGTTCAGGCCCGTCGGCGCCGGCCGCTGGTCGTTCAACAGGTCCACCGTCCAGAGGCCGGCGTCGGACAGTCGCTGGACGGTCTGTTGCTTGGCCAGCGCAAAGATGGCCAGCCGGCCCGCCGAGACGTCGGTGCCCGTGACGAGTAGCTCGACCGGGTGAGCAGCGCGCCGGGCGACGTTCGCTTGCCAGCGCCGGCGTGCATCCACGTCCACGTTCGCCGACCGCCGTAGCGCGGTCGAGGCACCGAGGAACCGCAGCAATGTGTCGTGCAGCCCGGTGTTGCTCAGCACGTTCTCGGTCAAGCCGAGCTTGACCATCGCCGCCGTCGCTCCGGCCGCTGCCGGGATCGGAGCGAACGTCACCATCGTCACGAGGAAAGTCATCAGTACGCCGAGCGCGGCGACCAGCTCGGCTACGTCGATGACGAGCATCGCAAGGTCGCCGGTCGTTGTCAGCGCCGCGGTACCCAGGCCGCCGACGTCGACCATCACCTGGCCGAGGCCCTGCAGTACGACCGGAACGGTTTTGGGCAGGTTGCTCACGTCGTTCGCGAGTTGAGCGAGCTCGGCCTGCACGGTCTGGATCTGCTGTTGCGCGGTGGCGGCCAGATCGAACGCGTCCAGGATCGCGGTCGGATCGAGTTCGATGATGTCCTCGATCAGCTTGGCAACCTTGCCGACATCGGTCGCCAGATCGTCCGCCGCCTGCACGAGGTCGTTGGCGAGATCGGTCAAGCCGAGTTGGCCGAGCGCCGCGGACAGGTTCGCCAGCGCGGTAGCCGTTTGCTGGAACCGCGCCCTCACCCTGGTGATGTCAGTGTCGAGATCGCCGATCCGGGTCATGATGTCGGACACGATCGGCACCGGTCGCTTGCCGCTCGCGAACTCGAGCAGCACCGCCGGGCTGACGAGCTGCGCGGCCGCGTCGTTGTTGATGGCGAGGTCACTCCAGAGCGCCGACGCGCGCGACAGCAGTGGTGCCGGCGCAGCCGGCGCCGGGAACGTCGTGTTCACCCACTCGCCGAAACAGACCAATGCGCCGGCCGACGTGCCGCACAGCAGGCTGATCGGGAAAGTGGCGCCCTGCTTGGCCATCTCGTGCTTCAGCGCCTCGAGGACACCCTGACCCCATGCTCCTTTGGCACCACCGCCGGAGACGCTGATCGCCAACCTGAACGCGGCCGGCGCGGCTCGGAAGTCTTGTTCGAGTTGGGTGACCACATCGTCCAACGACCGAAAGACATCACCTGTCGCGGACATTGCGGCTCCCCGTTACGTCGCGGAATCTGAGGCGCGGAGCGTAACAGCGCAATTCCGCGGCCGGGCGGGAATTCGAGTTCTCTCACCAAACCGCGCTGATACGGCAAGCTCTCAGCCATGACCGCATTGGCGACGCTCAAGGCGAGTTGGCACGGGGCTACTACCAACCCTCCGGATCGCAGCAACCTCAACGATCCGAACCGTCGGCGCTACCTCAAGTCCTTCCTGCTGCTGCGCGTCCTGAT
Organism: Frankiaceae bacterium; assembly: GCA_030840585.1. Taxonomy (GTDB): domain Bacteria; phylum Actinomycetota; class Actinomycetes; order JAFAQI01; family JAFAQI01; genus BP-197. The sequence goes on from JAVEEG010000161.1 coordinate 1,834, forward strand.
CGGCGCCATCGGCATCGCGCTGCCGATCCTGACCTACCTCGGCACCGCGCTGCTCCCGGGCGGCCACTTCGGCACCGTGCGCGGATCACTCAGCTCGTACTACTACTCCGGCATGCGCGAGTTCTTCACCTGCGCACTCGCGATCACCGGCGTCTTCCTCATGACCTACAAGGCGTTCCAGCGCGAGTTAGAGAACTACCTCACGTTGCTGGCCGGGTTCGCCATCGTACTCGTCGCGTTCTTCCCGACCGACCGGCCGAGTGGCACCGATGTCGGGCCGACCGCGCTGCAGGATGCGTTCGGCGAGACGGCGGTCGCGACCGTTCACTTCGTCTCGGCGATCATCTTCATCGCTGCGCTCGCGGTCATCAGCTACTGCTTCGGCGAGCGCGAAGGCAAGCGCGCAGTGCGACGCGGTCACCGCAGCCCGGAGTTCTGGAAGACGCTGCATCACAGTTGCGCCGGCGCGATCGCCGTAGCCGGGATCTTCTACGCCGCCCGCAAGTTCGGCCACCTGCCATGCGGCAGCTGGATCAACGCGCACGACCTGTGGCTCACCGAGGTCGTCGCGGTCGCAGCGTTCGCGACCTCGTGGCTGTTCAAGGGCTCGGAGATCGCCCAGTTGTAAGGCTGCTCAAGTGCTCGGCGTACTGCTCCAACAGCGGGTATGACGACTCCGCGACGCCGTCGCGGGCCAGCGCGATGGCGGCCCGGATGCGGTCGGTCGGCAGTCCGCGCTGGACATAAGACTGAAGGACGATCGCGACGCCGCGCGCCGGCAACTCTTGCTTCGCGGCGTCGGCGAGATAGCGCGCGATGAAGCCAGCCGACGGCAGCTCGTCGTTGGTCGTGCCAGGCATCTGGGACCCCCCCGGGCATATCAAAAGCGCCCGGCCGTATCTCGCGGCTGGGCGCAAATCCTGCTGAACACTGTCAGATCGGACGAAGCTTACGCAAGGGAGGTACGCCCCTCGCACCCGCCCCTCAGGCGGCCCGGTAGACCACGAGCGAGGCGGCGACGTACTGGCAGATGAAGCCGACCACGGTGCAGGCGTGGAAGATCTCGTGGAAGCCGAACCACCCCGGGCTCGGGTTGGGGCGCTTGAGCCCGTACACGACCCCGCCGAAGGTGTAGCAGGCGCCGCCGACCGCGATCAGCACGAACGCGGCGGCTCCGGCGCCGTGCAGCAGTTGCGGTACGACGAACGCCGCGGCCCAGCCCAGCCCGAGGTACAGCGGCGTGTACAGCCACCGCGGCGCGCCGACCCACACCAGCCGGAAGACCACCCCGGCGAGCGCGAGCGCCCACACCGCGGCGAGCATCGCGACCCGGGCGTCGCCGCGCAGCGCAAGCACCGCGAACGGCGTGTACGACCCGGCGATGAACAGGAAAATGTTCGCGTGGTCCGCCCGCTTCAGGTAGCGCTCGACCCGCGGTGACCAGTTGCCCCGGTGGTAAATCGCGCTGGTGGTGAACAGCAGCACCGCCATCGCGGTGTACGCCGCCGATGCCTCGGTGGCCGCCGCGGTCGGCGCCAGCACGGTGAGGACGACGCCGCAGGCAAGGGCCACCGGCGAGGTCACGAGGTGCAGCCAGCCACGCAGACGCGGCTTGGCATACGCCACCGCCGCCGCGGCCAGCTCGCGCGGGTCGCTCGTCACGGAACCAACGGTAGGCCGTCGTCTCAGAATTCGTTCAGCCCGGCTGGCCAACCTGGGTCTCGACACTCACGGAGGACCTCGATGAGCAACGACCTGTTCTGGCCCGCCGAGAACGAGACCGATCCCGGCGACACCATCCCGCTGCCCGGATCGGCGAGTTGGGGCGCCGGGCCCGTGGTGGCCGCGCGCCCGCGGAGGCCGTGGCGGGCGCCGGCCCTCGCGGCCGGGCTGGCCGCGCTGGTCTTCGGCGGGATCGGGGTGGGCGTCGGCGCCGAGATCGCCGGTGGCAACAGCACGCCGCCAGTGAGTGGTTCGGGACTGACCGTCGCACCGGCGTCGGCGCGGGTTGCGGCCGACCCGAGGTCGTTGGCCGGTGTCGCGGCGAAGGTGCTGCCGGCCGTGGTCAGCATCAACGTGCAGGTCAACGGCGGCGGCGACACCGGCTCCGGCGTGATCGTGCGCCAGGACGGCTACATCCTCACCAACAACCACGTGATCGCGGCCGCGGTCGGCGGCGGCGCGAACATCACCGTGACCTTCAACGACGGTACGACGGCGGCCGCGACCATCGTTGGCGCCGACGCCGAGGACGACCTCGCGGTGATCAAGGTGGCCAAGACCGGGCTGCCGGTCGCCGTACTCGGCTCCGCCTCGACGGTGAAGGTCGGCGACCCCGTTCTCGCGATCGGGTCGCCGCTCGGCCTGCAGGGCACCGTCACGTCCGGGATCGTGTCGTCGGTGAACCGCCCGGTCGGCACGAGCGACCAGAGCCAGAACCCGTTCGGCGGGCAGTCCGGCCCGAGCACTGTCATCGACGCGATCCAGACCGACGCGGCGATCAACCCGGGCAACTCTGGTGGGCCGCTGGTCAACACCGCCGGTGAAGTCATCGGCATCAACAGCGCGATCGCGTCGACCGGTTCGTCGTTCGGCGGCCAGGCCGGCAACATCGGCGTCGGCTTCGCCATCCCGGTCGACCAGGCGAAGGTCGTCGCGCAGGAACTCATCGCGACCGGCAAGGCGACGCATCCTTTGCTCGGCGTATCCATTGGCGACGCGACCGACAGCAACGGCACCCCGCTCGCACGCGTGCAGAGCGTGCTCGCCGGCGGCCCGGCGGAGAAGGCGGGCATCAAAGTCGGTGACATCATCGTCGCCGTGGGCGACCAGAAGACGGCGGGCGCGCAAGCCGCGATCGCCGCGATCCGAAGCCACCAGCCGGGCCAACAGGTGACCGTCACCGTGCTGCGCGGCAGCGACCGCAAGACGTTCACCGTCACCCTCGTCGACGCGTCAACCGCGCAAGGCTGATACCGCCTCATGTCAGAGGGCGCGCGGGTTTTGGTCGTCGACGACGATCCGCAACTGCGAGAGGCGCTGACCCGCGCGCTCGAACTCGACGGGTACGCGGTCGACACCGCGAGCAACGGTGTGAAGGCGCTGGAAGGGATCAGCGCGCAACGACCGGACGTCATGGTGCTCGACGTGATGATGCCGTACGTCGGCGGGCTCGACGTCTGCCGAACGTTGCGGGAACGCAAGGACCGGTTGCCAATCCTCGTCCTCACCGCGCGCGACGAGGTCGGCGATCGCGTCGCCGGTCTCGACGCGGGTGCCGACGACTACCTCACCAAACCGTTCGCGCTGGAGGAGTTGCGGGCCCGGCTGCGCGCCCTGTTACGACGGACCGCGACCGATGACGGCGGCGAGGACGCGGTGCTGACGTACGCCGACCTCGTGCTTGATCCGGCCGCGCGCACGGTGCATCGCGGTGAGCGACCGGTCGACCTGACCCGGACCGAGTACGCGCTGCTCGAACTGTTGCTGCGCAACGCCGGGCGTCCGCTGCCGCGCGACGTCATCATGGATCGGGTGTGGGGCTGGGAGTCGGAGCCGACCAGCAACTCGCTCGAGGTCTTCGTCGGCTACCTGCGGCGAAAGACCGAAGCCGGCGGCGAGCCGCGGCTCATCCACACCGTCCGCGGCGTCGGCTATGTGCTCCGGTCCGAGCCATGACCGCCCCGCACCTCGCGGCGCGCGAACGGCTGCAACAACTAGACGATCGCTGGCGCGACCTGCCGCTGCGCACCCGGCTCACCTCGGCCGCCGTCCTTGCCGCGACCATCACGGTCGTCGCCGTCGTAGCGGTCGCCTACGTCGCGGTCCGGCATGAGCTGCGCGGCCAGGTCGACAAGGATCTGCGCCAGCAGGTCGCGGACGTGCGGCTGAGCATCTCCGTGGCCCCGAACGGCAAGCCCACGGTGTCGCTGCTCAACCGGCCGGACGAGCCGCTCGGCTACGTGCAGGTCTTCGACAGCCTCGGCCAGACCGCGACGACGAATGGCGAGCCCGTCGTCCCGGTCACCGCGCAAGATCTCTCGGTGCTGACCACGCGGCGGACGTGGTGGCGGGACGCGACGATCAACCAGACCCATGTCCGGATGCTGAGCACCCGCAGCCGGGTGCCGTCGATCGGGGTCATGGTCGCCGCGCCGCTCGCCGGTGTCGACAACCAGTTGCACACGTTGCGGGTCGCGTTCTTCCTGCTCATATTGGCCGGCCTCGCGTTGACGGTGCTGGTCGCCTGGGGCGCGGTCCGGCGGACGTTGCGGCCGGTGCAGTCGTTGACCGAGACGGCCGAGCAGATCGCCGAGACCCGTGATCTGACGTTGCGGATCGAGTCGGCCGGTAACGACGAGCTCGGCCGGCTGGCCGCGTCGTTCAACACGATGCTCGACGCGCTGGAACGCTCGCTCGCGCAGCAACGACAACTCGTCATGGACGCGAGCCACGAACTGCGTACGCCGCTCGCCAGCCTGCGCACCAACGTCGAGGTGCTGAACGATCTCGACCGGCTCACTCCCGCGCAGCGCAAGGCGTTGCTGGCCGGCATCGTGTCGCAGCTTGAGGAGCTGACCGGCTTGGTCGCCGACGTCGTAGAGCTGGCCCGCGGCGACGCGCCGACCAGCACGTTCGAGGACATCGCGTGGGACGACGTGGTCGAGCGCGCACTCGAACGGGCCCGGCGGCACTGGCCGGCGCTGACGTTCCGCAGCCACACATCGCCCGTGGTCGTCCGCGGTGTTGTCACCCGGCTGGAACGCGCGGTCGCGAACATGCTCGACAACGCCGGCAAGTTCAGCCCGGCTGCTTCGGTGGTCGACGTCGAGTTGACCGAGGACGGCGTGCTCACCGTCGCCGACCGGGGGCCGGGCGTGCCCGACGACGCGCTGCCGCACGTGTTCGACCGCTTCTTCCGCGCCGACGAAGCGCGCGCGTTGCCGGGCTCCGGCCTCGGCCTAGCGATCGTCAAGCAGGTCGTGGACAGTCTCGGCGGCACCATCGAG
>JAVEEG010000182.1 GCA_030840585.1 Frankiaceae bacterium
AACCGGGAATCAGGCAGGATGGACCCCGGTTGGGCTTGGAGAACGCGAGGACGGCCGCTGGATCCGCTGGCGGTGACGGACCGCGGCAGGGAGGTGGCGGGGTCGTGAACCGCCCGCGCCGTGTGGCGACCTTGTCCGTGCACACGTCGCCGCTCGACCAGCCCGGCGCCGGCGATGCCGGCGGGATGAATGTCTACATCTGCGAAGTTGCCAAGCGGCTCGCCGCGCGGGGCGTCGATGTCGAGATCTTCACCCGCGCAACTTCGAGCGATCTGCCGCCCCGCGTCCAACTCTCCGACGGCGTCACGGTCCGACACATCACCGCCGGCCCGTACGAAGGCCTCGACAAGAACGAGCTGTCCGCGCAACTGTGCGCGTTCACGTCCGGCGTCCTGCGGGTCGAGGCCATGCACGAGCCCGGCTACTTCGACCTCGTGCACTCGCACTACTGGCTCTCCGGTCAGGTCGGCTGGCTGGCCAAGGAGCGGTGGGGCGTGCCGCTGGTGCATTCGATGCACACGATGGCGCGGGTGAAGAACGCCGCGCTCGCCGCCGGCGAAACCCCCGAACCCAACGCGCGCGCCATCGGTGAAGCCCAGGTCGTCGCCGAGGCCGACCGGCTGCTCGCCTCGACCGTCGACGAAGCGGACGCATTGGTCCGCCTGTACGACGCTGACCCCGCGAAAGTCGTCACCGTGCCGCCGGGCGTCGACCTCGGTGTCTTCGCCCCCGGCAGCCGCGCGGTCGCCCGCGGCCGGCTCGGCCTGGAGAACGACGCCGTGGTGCTGTTGTTCGTCGGCCGGATCCAGCCGCTCAAAGCACCGGACGTGTTGTTGCGCGCGGCCGCGCTTATGGTCGCGAAAAACCCCGACCTGCGCGATCGGCTTCGCGTCGTTGTCGTGGGTGGCCCGAGCGGCAGCGGTCTCGCCGAACCCGAGCAGCAACAGAAGCTCGCCGGTGCGTTGGGCATCGCCGACCTGACCCGGTTCGAGCGGCCGGTGCACCAGGCTCGCCTCGCCGACTACTACCGCGCCGCCGACCTCACCGTCGTCCCGTCGTACACCGAGTCGTTCGGTCTCGTCGCGGTCGAGTCGCAGGCCTGCGGCACTCCGGTCGTCGCGGCGAGTGTCGGCGGGTTGCGTACCGCGGTCGCCGACGGCGTCTCCGGCATCCTCGTCGCCGGCCACGACCCCAGCGATTACGCGGCAGCGATCGCGGACCTCATCCGCGACCCCGAGCGATACAGCAGGCTGGCCCGCAGTGCGGTCCGGCACGCGTCGGAGTTCGGTTGGGAAGTCACCGCCGATCGCGTGCTCGACGTGTACGCCGAGGCCATGGCCTCGTCGTCGTTGGCCGCGACGCTGGCATGACCGAACGACTCGCCGCGGTCATCCGTGACGTGCTCGGCGAGCACGAGCTCGAATACGAAGAAGCGCAACCGGGCGCGTTCCTGGTCAAGCTGCCCGGGTCGCACAAGCTCGCGACGATGACCTGGCTCGTCGTCGGCGATCATTCGTTGCACATCGAGGCGTTTTTCGTCCGCAAGCCCGACGAGAACGCCGAGACCTTTTACAAGTGGTTGCTCGAACGCAACGCGCGAATGTTCGCCGTATCGTTCGCGGTCGACAACGTCGGTGACGTCTACCTCGTCGGCCGCCTGCCGCTGTCCGCCATCGACGCGGAGACGATCGACCGCGTCCTCGGTTCGGTGCTCACGTACGCCGACGAGTGGTTCGACCAGGCACTCAAGCTCGGCTTCCGCACCAGCATCGAACGCGAGTGGGACTGGCGGGTGAAGCGCGGCGAATCACTGGCGAACCTGCGGGCCTTCGCATCGTTCGCCGACCCCGCCCGTAGGTTGTCGGAATGACCGGCACTCTCGTGCTGCTCCGCCACGGCGAGAGCGAATGGAACGCCAAGAACCTGTTCACCGGTTGGGTCGACGTCGACCTCTCGGCGAAGGGACGCGACGAAGCCGCTGCGGGCGGCCGGCTGCTCGCCGAACACGATCTGTTGCCCGACGTCCTGCATACGTCGCTGCTGCGCCGCGCGATCAGCACCGCGACCATCGCGCTCGACGCGTGTGACCGGCACTGGATCCCGGTGCGCCGATCGTGGCGGCTGAACGAGCGGCACTACGGCGCATTGCAGGGCAAGGACAAGAAGCAGACGTTGGACGAGTTCGGTGACGAGCAGTTCATGATCTGGCGCCGGTCCTACGACACCCCGCCGCCGCCGCTACCCGACGACGACGAGTGGTCGCAGGTCGGCGATCCGCGCTACGCGCAACTCCCGCCGGAGGTCGTGCCGCGCACGGAATGCCTCGAAGACGTTGTCGTGCGGTTGCTGCCGTACTGGTACGACGCGATCGTGCCGGACCTCCGCGCCGGCCGTACCGTCCTGGTCGCGGCGCACGGAAATTCATTGCGGGCCATGGTGAAACACCTCGATGACGTCGACGACGCGACGATCGTCGGGCTCAACATCCCGACCGGGATACCGCTCGTCTACGAACTCGATGACGCGTTGCGCCCGCGCGAACCCGGTGGCCGTTACCTCGACCCGGCCGCGGCCGCTGCCGCGATCGAAGCGGTCAAGAACCAGGGCCGCTAAGAACGAGGGCCGCTGAGCACCGGCGCCTGCAGCACGACGTCGCCGGCGTTCTGGAACGACAGCGTCACCTTGATCGTCGTACCCGGCACCAACGCACCCGGTAGCCCGCTGATCGACAGGTCGTTCGCCGGCCCGGTCGAGCCGGCCGGGGCACCCGCGCCGAAGATGATCGACTGACCCGGCTGGATCGTCCCTGACGTGGTCGGGTCGGTCGGCGTGACGCTGCCGCCGTCGCCGACCCGCACGGCGGTGATGTTGTCGGCCGCGGTACCGCTGTTGACGATGACCATCGTCAGCGAGCCCTGCGTCTCGCCGGCGTCGCCACCCGGCGTCGATGGGCCGGCCGGCGCGACCGGCGTACCGGTCGACGCGATCACCGCCACGTCGCGGATCTTCAGCCCGCCGACGGTGGCACCGGCGACGTACGGCGTGGATCGTTCGCTGCTGGTCTCGTCGTGCAGGCCGGCCGCGCAGCCGGCGAGCGAGCCGGCAATAACTGTGGCGACGATGGGGGCGGCGAGTGATCGGATCGAGCCCACTGCGTGCCTCACTCCTCGACGAGCACCTTCAGATCAGCGGCGATGTCGGCCGGTGCGACGCCCGACGGATAGAGCGTCGCGAGCCGGTCGTCGCGACCGTAGACGAGCACGGCCGCGAAGTGGCTCACAGAGTACTGACCGGGCTTCTGCCCCTTCGCCGGGGCCTCGCGGGTGGAGATCGGCATGCCCATGGTGGTCTCGGCGCCGGCGAGCTGCGCCGGCGAGCCGGTCAGGCCGGTGAACGGCGCCGGCGGGTGGAAGCGATTCAGCCAGCGCCGCAGCACCGTCGCGTTGTCCCGCCACGGATCCGTCGTCGCGAACACCACAGTGACCTTGGACGCGACGTCCGGCCCCACCGAGCGCAGTGCCTGCGCGACGTCCGCCATCGAGGTCGGGCACTCGTCCGGGCAGTGCGTGTAGCCGAAGTAGAGCAGCGTCACCTTGCCCCGGGTGCGCGCGCCGAAGTCGTAACTGTGCCCGGCCGTATCGACGAGGTTGAACTCCGGTCGCGGCTGCGCGGTCGACGGTTGCGCGCCGTGCAGCGCGGCGTGGGTTGGCGCCGGAGCGGCCTTCGGGTGCGCGCTGCCGGTGCAGCCCGTCGCCAGCGCGGCGACGGCCGCTGCGACGACGGCCCGGTTCACGTTCCTATCTTCGCAACCGCACGCTCGCCGGTTCAGGCCACCAGCCGCGAACCACCGGATACGACGAACGCCGCGACCAGCCCGCCGACCGCGAGCAACAGCGCCCGGAACGCCAGCCGCCGCGGCCCGGACCGAGTGGCGACCACCGCGACGACGAGAACGCCGACCGCGGCCGCCGCGGCGGCGAGCGCGGGTAGGGCGGCATCGGTGACCGCGACGAGACACCCCGCGGCGGCAGCGAGCAGTACGGCGGAGACCGCGAGCGACCGAGCCGGGCCGAGGCGTTGCGGCAGGCCCCGCACGCCGGTCCGCGCGTCGTCCGCCGTATCGCCGACGGTGTTGGCGAAATGTGCGGCCGACCCCATCAGCGCGGCCGCCGCGACGATGAGCAGCCGCGGTCGCGGCTCGCCCGGCAGGGTGCCGGCGATGACGACCGGGAGCAGCCCGAACGAGACGGCGTACGGGACGAGGCTTGCGACCGTCGGCTTCAGCCAGGTGTCGTAGAGCCAGGCGCCGCCGACCGCGACGAGGTGCGCCGCGCCGGGTCGCGCGCCGAGCGCCAACGACAGCGGTACGTCGGCGAGCAGCGCGACCCCGGCGGCCACGCCGACCACGCCGTCGGGCACCGAGCGGCGGACCAGCGGCTTGTCCGGCCGCCCGACCGCGCGGTCGCGGCCGGCGTCGACGTAGTCGTTGGCCCAGCCGATCGACAGCTGGCCGGCGAGGATCGCGGCCGCGAGCAATAGCGTCCGCCCGGCGCTCAGCCCGGCGGCCGCGCCGGTGGCGGCGGCGAACGCGGTCACCGCGGCGCTCGGCAGCGGGTGGGCGGCCAGCAGCAGCGCGGCCGCCCGCGACCACATCCGGGACGTCAGCCCGCGTCGCCGGCGTACGGCGGCAGCACCAGCAGGCTCTGCACCGGCAGGCTGCGGGCGCCGTCGACCGTCGTGTCACTGCGCACGAACGACACGACGCCGTCCGCGTCGACCACGAGCACCGTCACGCCATGCGCGCCGAACGCGGACGCCAGCGCACCGGTCGCGTCGTACCAGGGGTGGATGCCGGGCACCTGCCCGGGCAGCGCCGACACCTCGGCGTCGCGGCTCGCCGGTGCGACGACCTCGAGGCTCACGCCGACGTCGCGGGCCTGTTTCGCCAACGCGGTGATGACGTCGGTGCAGCGGCAGCCGATCGGCACGAGCGCGACAAGAGCGGGCCGCAGCGCGCGGGCCGGGCGGACCGTGCCGCTGGTGCCAGCCGGTGCCGACGACAGCGTCGTATCCGGCAGCAGGCCGCCCCGAACACCCGGTGCGTACGACGGGCTAGCGAGCGGGGTGGCGGCCAACCGGGCCGGCCGGCCGGGGGCGCTTTCGAACGCCAGCAGCACGAACATCAGCGCGGCCAGCGACAGCGCGCCGGCGACCATTCCGAGCGGGAAGCTCCACCGCTGCCACGTGCGCGACCCGGTCAGCCAGCCCCACCGGCGGGCCCGCCGGGCGGCTCGCAACTCGCGGAGGTAGGCGTCGACGTCAGGCGCAAGTTCGCGGGCGTCGTCCGGCACGACGACGTGGTCGGCCCACGCGGCGTCGTCCGGCATGAGTTCAGTATGCGCGCCCCTACGGCGACCTGCACAGGCACGTTCGAGTCCGGTTTGTCAAGACCCCCTGAGGGGTCGATTAGGCCCTTGACCTGCGGTTTTGTTCGCGGAACCGGGCACCGGCCGGGAAGATCACGTGCTAACCTGAACGCAGCAGAAGGGGAGCATACGTATGACGTTCGAGGTCGGCGAGACTGTCGTCTACCCCCATCATGGGGCTGCACTCATTGAAGCCATCGAGACCCGCACCATCAAGGGCGAGGAACGGATGTACCTCGTTCTCAAGGTCGCGCAAGGCGACCTCACCGTTCGGGTGCCCGCCGACAATGCCGAGTACGTCGGCGTGCGCGACGTCGTGGGTCAGGACGGCCTGGAGCGGGTCTTCGAGATCCTGAAGGCACCGCACACCGAAGAGCCGACCAACTGGTCCCGGCGCTACAAGGCCAATGTCGAGAAGATCGCTTCCGGTGACGTGAACAAGGTCGCCGAGGTGGTCCGCGACCTGTGGCGGCGTGACCGCGAGCGCGGCCTGTCCGCCGGCGAGAAGCGCATGCTGGCCAAGGCTCGCCAGATCCTGGTGAGCGAGCTGGCCCTCGCCGAAGGCACCAACGAAGACAAGGCCGAGGTTCTCCTCGACGAGGTCCTGGCGGGCTAGCGGCACCGCCAGCCACGATGCTGGCGGCGTTCTCGTCGCCTTGCGGCCGTCAGGCCGCGGCGGCTCCTGCGGCCTTGCCAGCCTCGCAGCTGACGGCGCCGTCGCTCCCTGCTGACGAGTCGCAGACCTGATTGGATGCTCGTCGTGACAGGTCGCGGCCGCGCGCCGAGTGGTCTCATCGAGATCCTTCGGCTGTTCACGGTCGTCTTCTTCGCCGGGCTCGGCTATGAGACGTCGCGGTTCTTCACCGACAACGGCCACGCCAACGTCCTCGGCCCGTTCAACGCGGTCGCGATCTGCATCGTCATCGGTTCGGCGATCGGCTTCGTCGTCGGCGGCGTCTTCGGCCGCACCATCGCCGCGACCGCCGACCGCACCGAGGTCGCGCTGCGCGAAGTCTCCGCCGACACACTGCTCGCCGGCGCGCTCGGCCTGGTCTGCGGCGTCCTCACCGGCGGCGGCATCGCCTGGCCGCTGTTCTTCGTGCCAAACCCGCTGATCGCCATCCCGTTGTTCGGCTCGGTCGTCGCCGTACTCGGCTACGTCGGGTTCCGGGTCGGCGCGCAGAAACGTGACGGCGTGCTCGCCATCTTCGGCAGCCGGACCGGCGTCGCGCCTCGGGACGAAGCCGTCGCCGGCATGCCCCGCGTGATCGACACCTCGGTCGCGATCGACGGCCGGATAATCGACGTCGTACGGTCCGGTTTCCTGAACGGCCGCACCGTCGTCACCCAGTCGGTCCTCAACGAACTGCAAGGCCTCGCCGACGCCGCCGATCCGCAACGCCGATCGCGCGGTCGCCGCGGCCTGGAAATTCTCCAAGCATTGCAACGCGAACCGGTCATCGACATCGAGGTACTCGACGACGACCACCCCGAGATCCCTGAGGTCGACGCGAAGCTGGTGCGCACCTGCCTCGACCGCGGCTACGCGTTGCTCACCCTCGACACCAACCTGGCGAAGTCGGCCGCGATCGCCGGTGTCCGCGTCCTCAACCTGCATGCGCTGTCGCTCGCGCTGCGCCCGCCGGTCGTCACCGGCGAGGACATCAGCGTGCAGCTGATCAAGCCGGGCCGCGAGCAAGGTCAAGGCGTCGGCTACCTCGACGACGGAACGATGGTCGTCGTCGAGCAGGGCCGTCCCCTCGTCGGCCGGGAGGTCGCCGTCCGGATCACCAGCGTGGTCACGACCGCGAACGGCCGGCTGGTGTTCGCGCAACCGGTCGAGCGCGCGGCCCGCGCCGCCGGTACCTGATGCGCGTCGCGGCGATCGTGCCCGCGGCCGGCCGCGGCGAACGGCTCGGCCATCCGGTGCCGAAGGCGCTGCTGCAGATCGGCGGGCAGAGCCTCGTCGAGCATGCCGTCGCGGGTCTCATCCGTGCCGGGGTGGAGTTGGTCGTCGTCGCCGCGCCCGCAGACGTGATCGATGAGGTACGACGCCTCGTCCCGCAGGCGACCGTCGTACCCGGCGGTTCTGATCGTTGCGCGTCGGTGCGGCTGGCGCTCGACGCGATCCCGGTCGATGTCGACGCCGTGCTCGTGCATGACGCGGCTCGCCCGTTCGGATCCGACGACGTCGTGCAGCGAGTCGTCGCCGCGCTCGACAGCGGTGCGCCGGCAGTCATTCCGGTCGTGCCACTGGTCGACACGGTCAAGCGGGTCGACGGCAACGGCGCCGTCATCGAGACCATTGATCGCGCGACCTTGCGCGCCGTACAGACGCCGCAGGGATTCCGCCGCGACGTCCTCGCCGCCGCGCATGCCAACGCGACCGCGACCGTCACGGACGATGCAGCGCTGGTCGAAGCAATGGGTATCGAGGTGAAAACGGTCGACGGCGACCCGCGCGCGTTCAAGGTGACGACGGCATGGGACCTCACCGTCGCCGAGGCTTTGTGGGAGTGGGGCAGGCGATGAGCGACTTCGACCGCGATGTCGTGCCGCTGCGACAGGAGCTGCCGCTGCTGCCGCGGGTCGGCATCGGTGTCGACGTACATCCGTTCGCTACTGACGCTCGCGCGTTGATGCTCGGCTGCTTGGAGTGGGACGGCGAGCCCGGTCTCACCGGCCACTCCGACGGCGACGTCGCCGCGCACGCCGTCTGCGACGCGTTGCTGTCCGCCGCAGGGCTCGGTGACCTCGGCAGCGTGTTCGGCACGAGTGATCCGCGGTGGGCCGGTGCGTCCGGTGCGCAACTACTGACCGAGACCGTGCGGCTGCTCGGCGGCGACGGCTGGATGGTCGGCAACGTCGCCGTACAGATCATCGGTGAACGACCGCGCATCGCTAGCCGCAGAGCCGAAGCCGAAGCGGCGATGTCGGCCGCGATCGGCGCGCACATCTCGGTCTCGGCGACCACCACGGACGGCCTCGGCCTCACCGGGCGCGGCGAAGGACTGGCCGCGATCGCCACCGCTTTGGTGCTGCGTCGCTAAGCAACAGACAATGGAGCCATGACCGCGTTTCTCGTTGGTGGCGTCCGGACTCCGATCGGTAAGTACGGCGGCGCGCTTGCCTCGGTGCGGCCGGACGACCTCGCCGCCCTCGTCGTGGCCGAAGCGGTACGCCGGGCCGGCGTCGAGCCGGACGCGATCGACGAGGTGATCCTCGGCGCGGCCAACCAGGCCGGCGAGGACAACCGCAACGTCGCCCGCATGGCCGCGCTTCTCGGCGGGCTGCCCGACCACGTGCCCGGTCACACGGTGAACCGGCTCTGCGCCTCGGGTTTGCAGGCGATCGCATCGGCCGCGGCCGCGATCAACAGCGGGTACGCCGATGTCGTCGTAGCCGGCGGGGTCGAGTCGATGACCCGCGCGCCCTGGGTGATGGCGAAGCCGGGTACGCCGTGGGCCCGGCCGGGCGAGGTGTCCGACACCAGCCTCGGCTGGCGGTTCACCAACCCGCGGTTCGACAAAGACACGACGCTGCCGATGGGCGAGACCGCCGAAGAGGTCGCGGTACTCGACGGGATCACTCGCGAGCAGTCGGATGCATTCGCGCTCCGGTCGCATGAACGCGCGGTCGCCGCGGCAAAGGACGGCCGGTTCGACGCCGAGATCCTGCCGGTCGAAACGGCCGCTGGCACGGTCTCCGCCGACGAGGGGCCCCGGGCCGACACGACCCTCGACCGGCTGGCGAAGCTGCGCACGGTGTTCCGCGCCGACGGCATCGTCACCGCCGGTTCGTCGTCGCCGCTGTCCGACGGCGCGGCCGCGATCGTGGTCGCGAGTGAAGACGCGGTACGGCGGCACGGCCTCACCCCGCGAGCCCGCATCGTCACCGCGGCTGCCGCCGGGGTCCCGCCGCACATCATGGGCATCGGCCCGGTGCCGGCGACGGAAAAAGCGTTGCAGCGCAACGGTTGGACCGCCGATGACCTCGACGCGGTGGAGCTGAACGAGGCGTTCGCAGCCCAGTCGATCGCGTGCATCAAGCGGCTCGGTCTCGACGAAGAAAAGGTCAATGCCGATGGTGGCGCAATCGCCCTCGGCCATCCGCTCGGCGCGTCCGGCGCGCGGCTCACGGTGACGTTGCTCGGCCGGATGGAACGTGAGAATGCACGCCGAGGTCTCGCCACCTTGTGCGTCGGTGTCGGCCAAGGTCTCGCGATGCTGATCGAGCGCGACTGATGGCACTGCGACTGCACGACACGCTCTCCGGCGCGCAACGCGACTTCGTCCCGCTGCGCGCGGACGAGCGGATCGTCACGATGTACGTCTGCGGGCCCACGGTGCAGGCCGCGCCGCACGTGGGCCATGTCCGCAGCGCGATCGCGTTCGACATCCTGCGCCGCTGGCTAATGGCGTCCGGGTACGACGTGCAGTTCCTGCGCAACGTCACCGACATCGACGACAAGATCCTGCACGACGCAGCGCACGCCGGCGTGCCGTGGTGGGCGCACGCGACCCACCACCACCGGTTGTTCGTGACCGCGTACGACGCGTTGAACGTGCTGCCACCGACCGGCGAGCCGCGGGCGACCGGCCATGTCACCGAGATGATCGAGCTGATGCAGCGGCTGATCGATCGCGGGCACGCCTACGCCGCCGGTGGCGACGTGTACTTCGACGTACGGTCGTTCCCGGACTACGGCGCGCTGTCGCGGCAGCAACCGGATCAGATGCGGTCGGCGGACGACGCAGGGCCGAAGCGGGACCCGCTCGACTTCGCGCTCTGGAAGTCGGCGAAGCCCGGTGAGCCGACGTGGCCGACACCGTGGGGCGACGGCCGCCCCGGCTGGCACCTCGAATGCTCGGCGATGGCGACGCGGTATCTCGGGGCGGAGTTCGACATCCACGGCGGCGGCCAGGATCTCGTGTTCCCGCACCACGAGAACGAGGTCGCGCAGTCGGTCGCGGCCGGCGACGGCTTCGCCCGGTTCTGGTTGCACCACGGGCTGGTGAACACCGGCGGCGAGAAGATGAGCAAGTCGCTCGGCAACTCGCTCGTGGTGGCCGACGTGCTCGAGCGAGTGCGGCCGCAAGCGGTCCGCTACCTGCTGGGCGCGGCCCACTACCGCAGCGACATCCAGTGGTCCGAGGACGGCCTCGCCGACGCCGACGCGTCGTACTCGCGGATCGAGGGTTTCCTGCAGCGGGCCGACGAGATCCTCTCGAGCCGGCCCGAGGCGGCGCCACCGCAGGCGTTCGCGGACGCTCTCGACGACGACCTCGCAGTGCCGCGTGCGCTGGCCGTGCTGCACGAGAGTGTCCGGGCCGGCAACGCCGCGCTCGCGGACGGCGACAAGAGTGCCCTCGAGACCGCGGCGGGCGAGGTGTGGGCCATGACCCGCGTCCTCGGCCTGTCGCCGGAGGACTTCACCGCCGCCGGCGGCGCGGACGGCGTGCTGCGGCCGGTGGTCGACGCGCTGGTGCCGGCGATGCTGACCGCGCGGGACGAGGCGCGGGCGCGCAAGGACTACGCGGAGGCCGACCGGCTGAGGGACGCGCTCGCGGCGGCTGGCGTCGTAATCGAGGACACCCCGGCCGGTCCGCGCTGGCGGGTCGGCTGATGGTCGCGAAGAAGGGGCCGAGCAAGGGCACCGGCGGGCACGGCCGGCGCCGGCTGGCCGGTAAGGGCCCGACGCCGAAGGCCGAGGAGCGGACCGGGCACCCGGCCCAGCGCCGGGCCAAGGCGGCGGCGAAGCGCGCGGCCGCGCCGTCGCGGCCGGCCTCGGCGCAGCCGCGCCGCAGCCGCGGACCGCAGCCGGACGAGGTGGTCGCCGGCCGCAACCCCGTGGTCGAGGCGCTGCGCGCCGGCATCCCCGCGGTGGCGCTCTACCTCGCCGTCGGGATCGAACGGGATCAGCGGGTGGACGAGATCCGCAAGCTGGCCGGAGACGCCCACATCCCCGTTCTCGAGGCCAGCCGGGGCGAGCTCGACCGGCTCTCCGGCGGCGCGGTCCACCAGGGCGTCGCGCTGTCCGCCCGGCCGTACGAGTACCTGCACCCGGACGACCTGCTCCGGCGCGCGCAGGAGGCGTCGTCGGCGCCGCTGCTGATCGCGCTCGACGGGGTGACCGACCCGCACAATCTCGGCGCGATCGCCCGGTCCGCCGCCGCGTTCGGCGCGGACGGGCTGGTGGTGCCCGAGCGCCGCTCCGTCGGCGTGACCGCGAGCGCGTGGAAGGCCAGCGCCGGCACCCTCGCCCGGTTGCCGGTGGCGAAGGCCGGCAACCTGGTCCGCACGCTGACGTCGTACGCCGAAGCCGGTCTGATGATCGCCGGGCTGGACGGGCGGGGCGAGATCGACCTCGACGGGCTGGAACTCGCCACCGGACCGCTGGTGCTGGTCGTCGGGGCGGAGGGCCATGGGCTGTCCCGGCTGGTGGGGGAGCGGTGCGACCTGACCGTCCGGATCCCGCTGGCCGGGTCGGTGGAGTCGCTGAATGCCTCGGTCGCGGCGGGGGTGGCGCTGGCCGAGATCGCCCGCCGCCGGCGGAGCGATTCGTGATCCAGCACTAGTCCGGGCGGGAATTATGGGCAGGTTTGTCCCGTTATCACTCTGATCCACGCGGAAAAATCGCCCGTAACCCCAAGGTTGTCCGCTCGTTGTTGTGACGAAGCCCGATGTTCAGTGGACCGGTTCATCCGTTACATTTCGGAGCAAGTCGTGCGCAGCGATGACATCCCCGCTCCTCACAGAGGGCACCAAGGAGGGCATAGCCCAGTGCGTTCCGCTCGCCTTCGAGCCGCCGCCCAGTCGGCCGCTCCGGCCCCCAGGGTCGCCGACGCCGACGATGCGTTGGTGGCCGCTGCCCGCCACGGTGATGACCGGGCTCTGTCCGAGCTGCTCACCAAGTACCGCGGCTTCGCCCGCTCGAAGGCCCGGTCCTACTTCCTCGTCGGCGCCGACCGCGAGGACATCATCCAAGAGGGCATGATCGGCCTCTACAAGGCCGTCCGCGACTACAACCCGGAGCTGCAGACCTCGTTCCGTGCGTTCGCGGAGCTCTGCATCACCCGCCAGATCATCACCGCGATCAAGACCGCGACCCGGCAGAAGCACGGCCCGCTGAACAACTACGTGTCGTTCTCCCGCCCGGTGCTCTCCGATGACGAGGGCGAGCGCTGCCTCGGCGACCTGATCCCGACCCGGGCGATCTCCGACCCGGCCGACCTCGTCATTTCCGCCGAGCGCATCCGCGCGCTGCAGGCGCACTTCGACGACGTGCTCTCCGACCTCGAGGCCGAGGTGCTCCGCCTCTACGTCGACGGCAAGAGCTACCAAGAGATCGCCGAGATGTTGCAGCGGCACGTGAAGTCGATCGACAACGCGTTGCAGCGGATCAAGCGCAAGCTGGACAGCCACCTCCAGGCCCGTCAGATCGCGGACGCCAGCTAGCCGCTGCAAGATCATCGCCACGAGCGCGGCATCTATCTCGCGCTGACGGCGCAACTTCGCTGCACCTCGAACGCCGTACGATCCGGTGAGCAGCCTGCCCCGTTAGCTCAGTGGTAGAGCACTCGCCTTGTAAGCGAGTGGTCGTCCGTTCAATCCGGACACGGGGCTCGAAACCCTTACCGAGTCCGCAGGACAGGTCCGCAACTGCGTGCCATGATTCGTGATCATGGCCAGGCTCCCAGCATGGCGCCGCGCGCTGCGCCCGGCATCGGCCATTGCCCTGTTGCTGATGCTGGCCGTCACCGGTGCGGCGACCTGGCTCGTACACGCCGCGGTCGACGACCAGGAGCACCGGCTGCTCAAGGAGCGCGCCGCCGAAATCGGGCTGGTGCTCAACCAGGCGATCGCCGCGATCCCGGCCGGGCTGGCCGAGCAGGGCGCCGCGCTGCGCTACTCCAGCGGATCCACTGTTGCCTACCGGCAGGTCGCCGAGCATGCCGTGCAAGCGACTCCGGGCACCAAGGTCACGTTTGCCTGGCTGCGCAAGGCGCCGGGCGACCGGGGCTACCTCGTCGTCGCCGCAGTGGGTGACGCGCTGCACACAGGCCAGCTCATCACTGACGAGCGAACCGCGACGTTCGACCGCGCCATGACCACCGACCAGATCGTGCCGACGTCGATCATCGGCAGCGACCGCAGGCTGGGCTTCGCTCTCGGCGCACCGGCGGCTCCCAAGGACACCGTGCTCTATCGCGAGTCCGCGCTTGGCCCGGTCGCCCCGCCACGGCAGGCCTCGACCGCGCCGTTCGCCGAGCTCGAGCTCGTGATCTACGCCTCGACAAAGCCGGATCCGAAGCTCGTCCTCGCCGCGACGACACCGAACCTCCCGCTGCGGGGCGAGGTCCGCAGCGTCACATTGCAGGCGGGCCCGGTTCGCTGGCTGACCCAGGTCCGGCCGCGGACGCCGCTCGTCGGTGACCTCGCCGCCCACGCCGGTTGGGTCTCGCTCGGCGTCGGCTTGCTCGGCGCGCTGCTGGTCGCCGCCGTGGTCGAGAGCGCGGCCCGCCGCCGCGATGCCGCGCTGGCGCTGTACGACGCGGAGCACCAGGTCGCCGAGACGTTGCAGCGCTCGCTGCTGCCGCGACTGCCAGCCCTGCCTGGACTCGACGTCGCCGCGCGCTATCTCGCCAGCGGCGCCGGGCAGCAGGTCGGCGGCGACTGGTTCGACGTCTTCCCCGTCGCCGGCAACCGCGTCGGCATCGTCGTCGGCGACGTGATCGGCCACGACCTCGAGGCCGCCAGCGCGATGGCGCAGATTCGCGCGTCGCTGCGGGCCTACGCGATCGACGGCGCCGAACCCGTGGAGGTCATCACCCGGCTCGACCGGCTCGTCGACGCGCTCGGCCTGACCCAGCTCGTGACCGTCGTGTACGGCGTGCTCGAACCGGCCAAGTCCGACGGCAGCCGGCGGTTGCGCTACACCAACGCCGGCCACCTCGCCCCGCTGCTCCGCCATCGCGATGGCAGCGTCGAAACGCTGGACGGCGGTGAGTCGGTCGTCCTCGGCGCGCCGATCGCCGCCAACCACAGCCAGGGCGAAACCGTCATCGAGGACGGTGCGGTCGTCGTCATGTTCACCGACGGCTTGGTCGAGGTCCCCGGCGGTTCGCTCGACGACCGGTTGCGCCGGCTGTCCGAGACGATCGCGTCCCAGCCCGACCCGGCCGCGGAGGCGTTGTGCGACCGGGTGCTCGCGGGCATGTCGCCGGAGACTTTGCGCGACGACATCGCGCTGCTCGCGGTACGGATCGCGAACGGCACCGGCGTGCCGGTCGACCGCGCGGCGGAAACCGACATGATGGGCCGGTGACCCGGCCCGGCTCGTCGTGCACGGATGCGCCGCCCGCCCCGCGCCTGCTGACCGGCGTACCGACCGCGATCGCACTGCTGACGATGGCCATCGGCATCGTCGACCTCGTCAGCGCGCTCACGCCGGAGCGGGTGAGCCGGCTCAGGAACCTCACCGAAGTCGTCCCGCTGTCGGTCGCGCATGTCGCCAGCGCCGGCACCGCGGTCGCCGGCCTGCTGCTGGTGATGCTCGGCCACGGCCTACGCCGGCGCAAGCGCCGGGCTTGGCGCGGCGCCGTAGTCCTCCTGCTGCTGTCGGCCGGGCTGAACCTGGCCAAGGGCCTCGACACCGAAGAGGCGGTGGTCGCGTTCGTCCTCGCGGTCGCGCTCGTCGTGCTGCAGCGGCAGTTCTACGCCGCCGGCGATCCGACCACCCGGCTGCGGGCGCCGGTGACATTCGTCGCGATGGCCGTGTCGTCCGTCGTACTCGGGCTCGGCCTCGTCTACGCCCGCGGCGGTGCGATCACCGGCCACCCGTCGTTCCTCGACCGGCTCGACCACGTGTTGCTCGGTCTCGTCGGCGTCACCGGCCCGCTGCAGTTCCGCAGCGTGCGCGCGGCCGACGTCGTGTACGACGTGCTGCTCGCGCTCGGGGCCGCGACGCTGCTGGTCAGCGTCTTTCTGGCGCTGCGCGCGCCCGAGCCCGCCGCCCGGCTGAGCGGCGACGACGAGGAGCGGCTGCGCGCCCTGCTCGACCGGCAGGGCCGGCGAGACTCGCTCGGCTACTTCGCGCTGCGCCGGGACAAGGCGGTCGTCTTCTCCGAGACCGGCAAGTCGGCGGTGTCCTACCGCGTCGTCTCCGGCGTGATGCTCGCGTCCGGCGATCCGATCGGCGACCCGGAAGCCTGGCCCGGCGCGATCAAGGCGTTCCTCTCCGAAGCGCGCATCCACGCCTGGGTGCCGGCGGTCATGGGCTGCAGCGAGCTCGGCGGCGAGGTGTGGGTGCGCGAGGCCGGGCTGCGCGCGCTGGAACTCGGTGACGAGGCCGTCGTCGAGGTGTGCGAGTTCACTCTCGACGGCCGGGCGATGCGCAACGTCCGGCAAATGGTCACCCGGGTCGAGCGGGCCGGCTACAAGACACAGGTCCGCCGGGTCCGCGACATGACGCCGTACGAGATCGCCGACATCCGCCGGCAGGCGGCCGCCTGGCGCGGGGCCGAGACCGAGCGCGGGTTTTCCATGGCGCTCGGCCGGTTCGGCGATCCGAGCGACGGTGACTGCGTCGCGGTCACCGCGACGAAAGACGACGTGCTCGCCGCCGTACTGCACTTCGTTCCCTGGGGCGGCGACGGGCTGTCGCTCGACCTGATGCGCCGCGACCGCGCAGCCGATCCAGGGCTCAACGAGTTGCTCATCGTGGCCGCGTTGCGCGCGGCCGCCGATCTCGGGGTCGCCCGGCTGTCGCTGAACTTCGCGGTGTTCCGGTCGGCGCTGGAACGCGGCAGCCGGCTCGGCGCCGGGCCGATCCTGCGGCTGTGGCGCGAGTTGCTGCTGCTCGCCTCCCGGTGGTTCCAGATCGAGTCGCTGTACCGGTTCAACGCGAAGTGGCGGCCGGTCTGGGAGCCGCGGTTCATCTGCTACCGCAACGCCCGCGAGATCCCCCGCGTCGCGATCGCCGCGCTGGAGGCCGAGGCGTTCATCGTGTGGCCGAAGCAGTGGCTCGCCACCAGGCGCGAACGGCGCGCGCCGGCCGCGAACGTTGACACCCGCGCGGTCGTGGCGCAGCGTTGAGCCATGCCCTACTACCGCGCCGTCGGTGAGATCCCGCCCAAGCGGCACACCCAGTTCCGCCAGCCCGACGGGTCGCTGTACGCCGAAGAGCTGATGGGTGTCGAGGGTTTCTCGTCCGACTCCGCGCTGCTCTACCACCGGCACCTGCCGACCGCGATCACCGAGGCCACCGCGGTCGACGAGCCGCCGGCCCGGCTGACCGCGAACCACCCGTTGAAGCCGCGGCACCTGCGCACTCACAAGCTCGACGTCGCGTCGGTCGACGCGGTGACCGGGCGGCAACTGCTGCTCGGCAACGACGACGTCCGGATCTCCTACGTCGTCGCCGACCAGCCGTCGCCGCTGTACCGCAACGCCGCCGGTGACGAGATGCTCTACGTCGAGGCCGGCGCGGCCACGGTCGAGACGGTGTTCGGCACCCTGACCGTCGGCACCGGCGACTACATCGTCATTCCTACCTCGACGACGCACCGGTGGGTGCCGAGCGGGCCGGATCCGTTGCGGTTGCTGGCGGTCGAGGCGCGCGGGCACGTCGGTCCGCCGCGGCGCTATCTATCCGCGAAAGGCCAGTTTCTCGAGCACTCGCCTTATTGCGAACGGGATCTGCGCGGCCCGGACGGGCCGCTGCTGGTCGACGCCGAAGAGGTCGACGTCCTGGTCCGGCATCGGTCCGGCTGCACCCGCTACCGCTACGCGCACCACCCGTTCGACGTGGTCGGCTGGGACGGCTGCCTCTACCCGTACGCGTTCTCGATCTACGACTTCGAGCCGATCACCGGCCGGCTGCACCAGCCGCCGCCGGTGCACCAGACGTTCGAGGGCCCGGGTTTCGTGATCTGCTCGTTCGTCGCCCGCAAGTTCGACTACCACCCGCTCGCGATCCCGGCGCCGTACAACCATGCCAACGTCGACAGCGACGAGGTGCTGTTTTACGTCGAGGGCGACTTCATGTCGCGCAAGGGCGCCGGCATCGAGCCGGGCTCGATCTCGCTGCACCCGTCCGGATTCATCCACGGGCCGCAGCCCGGCAGCGTCGAGGCGTCGATCGGCAAGGAGGCGACCGAGGAGTTCGCGGTGATGATCGACACCTTCCGGCCGCTGCTGATCGGCGAGGCCGCTACTGCGTGTGAGGACACCGGTTACGCCTGGACGTGGGCAAGCCCGCGGTGAAAGTTGCTCCATTTGG
>JAVEEG010000190.1 GCA_030840585.1 Frankiaceae bacterium
GCGAGGATCTGCTCGAGCTCACGGAAGCCGAACAACATCATCGTGATGGCGCAGATCTCCATGCAGCCCGTGGCCAGCCAGACGAGAAGCGACGAGATCCGCTGCAGCTCCGCGAGAAGGACGCGGATCACGTTGACCCGCTCGGGAATCTGGTCTTCGACGCCGAGCAGCCGCTCGACCCCGAGGCAGTACGTCGTCTCGTTGAACAGCGGCGAGAGGTAGTCGCACCGGGTGATGAAGGTGACCGCCTGAGTCCAGTTACGGAACTCCATGTTCTTCTCGATGCCGGTGTGCAGATAGCCGATGACGAGCCGCGACCGCGCGACCGTCTCGCCTTCGAGCTCCAGCACCAATCGCAGCACGCCGTGGGTCGACGGGT
The DNA here is from genome assembly GCA_030840585.1 of Frankiaceae bacterium. Classification (GTDB taxonomy): domain Bacteria; phylum Actinomycetota; class Actinomycetes; order JAFAQI01; family JAFAQI01; genus BP-197. The sequence goes on from JAVEEG010000190.1 coordinate 380, forward strand.
GCTGCGGACCCATGTTGATGACGATGCGCTCGGACTCGATCGGATCGACCGAGCCGACGACGTCGTCCCAGTCGCCGCCACCGACGGTGAACACGCGACCGGTTTCGTCCGCCGACGTGCTGCCGTACGGATCGGTCGCGGAGTACGTCGACGTATAGGTCGTGTCGCTCACGGCCGCCACCCGCCATCGCCGCATTTGTCAGCAGCTGGTGTCGCTATAGCGACGTCAGGTGCTGACAACTCGCGAGATTGGCTACGCATAGGACCTCCGCTCGTCCGGCGGCGGAACCTGCGCGCCCTTGTACTCGACCGGTACGCCGCCGAGCGGGTAGTCCTTGCGCTGCGGGTGGCCGGGCCAGTCGTCCGGCATCTCGATCCGGGTGAGCCCCGGATGGCCGTCGAACACGATGCCGAAGAAGTCCCAGGTCTCGCGCTCGTGCCAGTTGGCGGTCGGGTAGATCTCGGTGGCGCTCGGCACATGCGGGTCGGCGTCGCTGACGCAGACCTCGAGCCGCAACCGGCGGCGGTAGGTCATCGAGAGCAGGTGGTAGACGGCGTGCAGCCGGCGGCCGGTCGGGTCGTTCGGGTAGTCGACACCGGAGACGCCGCTGAAGTGCTCGAACCGCAGCCGCGGATCGTCGCGCAACGTGCGGAGCAGGGCGAGCAACGCCTCGCGCTTGACCACCAATGTGAGCTCGCCCCGGTGCACGACGACCCGCTCGATCGCGTCGCCGAACCCGGCGTACGCCGACTCCAGCGCATCGGTCGCCTCGTCGAACCACCCGCCGTACGGCTTGGGCGTCGAGGCGACGTCGACCGGCTGTACGGCGATCTGCCCGAAGCCCGAGGTGTCGCCGTAACCGCTGGCGCCGAACATGTCCTTCGTGCTCATCGGGCGTCACCCGGCAGTGGCGCGCTGAACTCCAGCGGCTGGTCGACGGAAAGGCCCTTGGAGATACGGGTGTCGCGCACGATCGGCTTGTCGTACGGGGCGTTGTCGAGCGTCGTCCAGGCCGGCTTCGCGCTGATCGGCGCAGTCCGGATCTTGTCGTGCAGCTTGAGGATCGCGTCGAGCAACATCTCCGGCCGCGGCGGGCAACCGGGGAGGTACATGTCGACCGGCACGATGTGGTCGACGCCCTGCACGACGGCGTAGTTGTTGAACATCCCGCCGCTGCTCGCGCAGACGCCCATCGCGAGCACCCACTTGGGTTCGGGCATCTGGTCGTAGATCTGCCGCAGCACCGGCGCCATCTTCTGCGAGACCCGGCCGGCCACGATCATCAAGTCGGCCTGCCGTGGCGTCGCGGAGAAGCGCTCCATGCCGAACCGGGCGATGTCGAAGCGCGGGCCACCGACCGCCATCATCTCGATCGCACAGCAGGCGAGACCGAACGTCGCCGGCCACACGCTGTTCTTGCGGGCGATGTTGACCAGCTTGGCGACCGTCGTCAGCAGGATGCCGTCGGGAAGTTTCTCTTCGAGGCCCATCGTCAGTCCCACTCCAACCCGCCGCGCCGCCACACGTAGGCGTACACGACGAAAACGGCGACGATGAACAGGATCATCTCGACCAGGCCGAACAGCCCGAGCTTGTCGAACGCGACGGCCCACGGGTAGAGAAAGATGATCTCGATGTCGAAGACGATGAACAGCATGGCCGTGAGGTAGTACTTCACCGGCAGCTTGTGACCGCGGAACGCCTGCGGGCTCGGCTCGATGCCGCACTCGTAGGCCTCGAGTTTCGCCCGGTTGAACCGCTTCGGGCCGGTCAGTGACCCGGCCAGGACCGAGAACACGGCAAAGCCCGCGGCGACGACGAACAGCACGAGGATCGGTACCACGTCGTTCCTCCTCCGGACTCTGGGCTCGGGCCAGTTTAGGCAGCGGGGTTTATGCAGCGGGCGCGAGGCGGTTCAGTGCGGTGACGATGCGGTCGAACGCGTCGCCGCCGCGCGGTTCGGCGAGGTTGGCGAGCAGCTTCAGGCAGAACCTCATCAGCGTCGGGTGGGGCAGGCCGTGCCGGGTGGCGAGCTTCATCACCGACGGGTGCCCGATGGCGCGGACGAACAACCGGCCGACGGTGAAGTAACCGCCGTACTCGGCGTCGAGCGCCTTCGGGTAGCCGTGCAGGATCCGCTCCCGCCGTACCCCTTCGGGTTCGGCCAGCGCCTGCGCGACGATCTCGGCGGCCAGCCGGCCGGACTCCATCGCGTAGGCGATGCCCTCGCCGTTCATCGGGTTGACCATGCCGCCGGCGTCACCGACGAGCAGCGCGCCGTCGGCGTAGTGCGGCTTGCGGTTGAAACCCATCGGCAGCGCGGCCCCGCGGGTCGGCGCGGTCGCGTTCTCCTCGACGAAGCCCCACTCCTCGGGCAGGTGGGCGAGCCAGCGGTCGAGCAGGGCGCGGTAGTCGGTCTTGCCGAACGCGTCCGAGGTGTTGAGGATGCCGAGGCCGACGTTGCTGGTGCCGTCGCCGACGCCGAAGATCCAGCCGTAGCCGGGCAGCAGCCGGCTCTCGCCCGGGGATCCGTCCCACAGCTCGAGCCACGACTCGAGCCAGTCGTCGTCGTGGCGGGGCGAGCGGTAGTAGCGGCGGTAGGCGACGCCCATCGGCCGGTCGTCGCGTTTGTGAATACCGAGCGCGAGGGAGAACCGCGACGAGTTGCCGTCGGCGACCAGCACCAGCGGGGCGCGGTAGTCGCGGCCCTCTTTCGTCTTGACCCCGACGACACGGTTGGTCCGCTCGTCGCGGATCGGCTCGGTGACGGTCGTGTTCTCGTAGAGCTGCGCGCCGGCTTTCTGTGCCGTCCGAGCCAGGATCTCGTCGAAGTCCTGCCGCGGCCGGACCAGTCCGTACGACGGGAAGGCGGCGAGGTCGGGCCAGGGCATCTCGATTCGCATGCCGCCGCCGAGGATGCGCAGGCCGTGGTTGCGGATCCAACCGTTCTCCGCACTGAGGTCGATGCCCATCGCGACGAGTTGCTTGACCGCGCGCGGGGTCAGGCCGTCGCCGCAGACCTTCTCCCGCGGGAACGTCGCCTTCTCCAGCGCAATGACGTCGATGCCCGCCTGGGCCAGGTGATAGGCGGCCGTGGCGCCGCCCGGTCCCGCGCCGACAATGACGACGTCGGCGTCGTAGCCGGCGTTGCCCGGCGAGCTGACAGCGGCGGTCACGGCGGCGCTCCGAGGTTTTGTGAACGCGTTCACAAGGGACGAACGGCAGTTTAGCCGGGGCGCCGGCCCGTGTGCAGGGCGACCGCGCCGAACAGCAGATTGCGCCAGCCGACCGTGCCCCAGCCGGCCTGCCGGAGAGCGGTCGCTAGTTGGTCCTGGTCGAGCCAGGCGCCGGCCGACTCGGCCAGGTACGCGTACGCCGACGGGTCGGAGGAGAACGGCCGGGCGAGGACCGGCATCACGTGGCCGGTGTAAATCGCGTTGAGCCGGCGCAGCGTCTTGACCGGCGGGTGCGAGGTCTCCAGGACCGCGAGCCGGCCCCCCGGCTTGGTGACCCGGGCCAGCTCGGCCAGCGCGGTTGCGACGTCGGCGACGTTGCGCAGCCCGAACGAGATCGTCACCGCGTCGAACGCCTCGTCCCGGAACGGCAACTTGAGCGCGTCACCGGCGACGAACGTGACCTCGCGGTGGTTGCGGTGGCCGACGGTCAGCATGCCGAGGGAGAAGTCACAGGCGACCGCGCGGGCGCCGGCCTGGGCGAACGGCAGCGTGGAGGCGCCGGTGCCGGCGGCGAGGTCGAGCACCGTCTCGCCGGCTTGGAGTTGCAGCGCATCCGCGACCAACCGGCGCCAGCGGCGCTCCTGGCCGAAGGTCATCACCGCGTTGGTGCGGTCGTAGCGCTCGGCGACCGCGTCGAACATCCGGGCGATGTCGTCCGGCCGCTTCTCCAACGTCGCCCGGGTCACCGGCCCATTGTCCCGCGCCGCCGGCCAGATCAGTTGCGGAGGGCTCTGAGGCGGTCGACGAGGTGGGTCACGCTGGTGCCCTTCTCGATGTAGTCGTCGGCGCCCGCCGCGAGCGCTTGCTCGGCCAGCGCCTGATGCTCGTAACCGGAGAAGATGACGATCCGCGCGTCCGGTAGCTGGCGGCGCAGCTCGGGCAAGGCGGCGAGGCCATCCATCACCGGCATCGCCAGATCGAGCAGTACGACGTCTGGCGCGAGGCCGGGGGCGACCCGCAGGGCCTGCGCCCCGTCGGCCGCCGTACCGACCACTTCGAAGTCGTCTTCGATGTCGAGCAGCAGCGTCAGCAGGTCGCGCAGGTGCGCAGCGTCGTCGACGACGAGCACCCGGTCCCGCAACACGACGTCTCCTGACACTCGGGGCACGCGCTACCGCGCCGGCTGCCGAGCCTGCTTGGTCTGACTACCCAGACCGGCTGGCCGCCTACCGGTCCAACTGGGTGACCTCGCCCCCGCGGGCCTGCATTTCATCGACGTACGCGTCCTCGCGCGCGGTCCGATCCGCCATCCGCTGGCGACCCCGGTCGACCGCCTCGCCCACCGCTTCGGCGAGGGCGCGGCGAGGGCCGTCGAGCAGGAAGTAGGACAGCACGCCCGAGGTCAACAGTGCCGCGGCCAGCAACGCGATGCTCCGCAGGCCGGCCAATGCGAGCAGCGCGCCACAACCGGCGAACAGCACAAGCCGCCACGCGTTGTACACGAGAAAAGCGCGGGCGGCAGGCCTTGGCACGGCACCGAGACTAGTGCTCAGTGCCGTGCCGGGGACCTGCCGCGTAGCTGCTTACGCCTCGATGGAGGCCGTGGCGGTCCGGCGGCGGCGGGTGATCGCCAGACCGGCCATCACGAGCAGCGCCGCAACCACCGGCAGGGTGTAGCTCGCACCAGTGCCGGCCAGGCCCGGGTTGCTGCCGGAGCCGGGCGAGCCGGCCGAGCCGGTCACACCCTGCCCGTACGACGCGCTCTCCGACAACGTCGCGACCTCGATCGTTCCGCCACTGGTGATGACGGTCGTCGGGATGGCGGCCTTCGGTGACGCGACCTTGGCCAGCGCCGCGGCCTTCGCCGACATGCTCTTGGCATTGCGGACCGCGAGGTTGAGGAACGAGGTCGGCAGGGTGAGCTTCGGCAGCGTGATCGTCACACCGGTGATCGAAGCCGACGCGAGGTGCGTCGTACCGCTGACCGACCGCGAGGTCTGGCCCACACCGACCGCGATGGACGGTGCGGTGAAGCTGATCCCCGCAACGCTGTTGAGCACGCCCGACAGCTGAGCGAGCACGTTGTTGAGCGTCGAGGTCAGCGCAGCCGGCGGTGTCAGCACACCGAGGACACTCACCGAACCGACCTTCGCGGTGGCGACCGGCACCGGCGAGTTGGCCGAGGCGACCGCCTTCGTCGTCACGTTGACGCTGCCGATCGCGGCAAGCGGGTCGGTGTCGGCGCCGACGGCGTCGATGACCTGTGTCGCGAGGGCGAACAGCGCGTCCTCGAGTGCGGACAGCGCGGTTGCGAGGTCGTGCGCGGCGGTGGCCGCGGCGTCCGCGTCGAGCGCGCTCTGGGCGAGGGTCGCGAAGTCGATGCCGTTCGCGGTGCCGACCGTGTCGAGGTCACCCTTCACCGTCGAGCTCAGCGCCTCGTACTGCGTCGGCGTCAGCGCGGTCGACAGGCCGTCGGGCAGCGGCACCGGGTTGAGGATCCCGGCGAGCGTGGTGAGTCCGGAGGTGAATGCGGCGTTCGCAGCCGCGGCCGAGCTGTCGGCAGCAGACGCCGCCGAATCGGCCTGCGTCTTCGCCGCGTCAGTCGCCATCCATGTCGTCGGTGCGTTCACGCCGACCGCCGCGCTCGCGGTGTCGACCGCGTCGTTGAGGGCGGTCAGGGCGCCGCCGTCAACGAGCGCGTTGAGCTTGTCGAGGTTGGCCTTCGTCAGCGAGAGCACGAGCGAGAGCGGGTCGACGTTTAGTGCGTCGAGCAGATCGGCGATCGACGGCAGCGCGAGGTTGCCGAGAACGACGGACTTCTCCGCGCTCGACTGCGACGACGTCACCTGAGCGGTGTTCGTCAGCGTCGCGGCGGTCGCGTCCAGCGACACCGGCAGCGGGCCGACGTTGAGGGAGCCGAGCGCCTTCAGCACCGCCGAGGTGAGGACCGTCGTACCGTCCTTCGCTGTCACCGCGAAGGTCGGGCCGGTGAGGCTCGCGAGCCCGCCCGGGATGGTCGCGGTCTGCGCGCCGCTCGGCACGGTGACCGGCGAACTCGCCGGGGTTACCTTCTGCTGCCCGTACGTCGTTCCGTCCAGCGCGGCCGGCGTGATGACGAGTTCGGCGACATGCGGCGTCGCCGCGTTGCTCGCCTCTGCCGAGATCTGGCCGGCGCTGATCGCGTGACCGCCGACTTCTACGTGCAGTAACCGCAAACCAGAAGAGGCAGTGCCGTGCGCTGTCGATGTCGACGCGATGGCGGGGGCCGCCGCGGCGGTGACGAGAGCGAGCGCGGCAGTAACGGCAAGGGCAGGACGGAATCGGTACACAACTACTCCCGAACGTCAATCGGACGAACCCACGCGAACACTACGAAGGTTCTTTGCCGTCACCCAGGGACGTCCATAGCCCAACTGAACTAGAGACGGGTGGTTTCAGGCGATCCGCCCACTCGGCGCGAAACGTCGGTACTTTTGTGCGAAACGCCTGACGCGGTGCCTGTCTGCGGGTAGATACTTTGCTCACCAGAGCTCGCGCAGCTCGCCACGAGCACGCGCTCAGACCGAGGGGGATCATGTGGAGACACGAGAGCGGCTGCTGACACCGGGAGAGGTGGCCAGCCTGTTCCGAGTTGATCCCAAGACAGTCACTCGCTGGGCGGCGGCTGGGCGCATCAGCAGCATCCGTACGCCGGGCGGGCACCGTCGGTTCCGCGAGAGCGAAGTACGTGCGCTGCTGCGCGGCGAAGAGAACGGCGCGACCGCGCCGGCACCACGCGCCTCAGTCGAGGACGGCGAGATCCAGAACCTCGTCAGCTAGCTGACGCCGGCATAACTGTGTAAGCCGGAGATCACGGTGTTGACGACGTAGTAGTCGACCATCAGGCAGCCGAAGCCGATCAGTGACAACACGGCCGCGCGCCGGCCCCGCCAACCCGCGGTCGCGCGCGCATGCAGGTACGCGGCGTAGGCGACCCAGGTGATGAACGACCAGGTCTCCTTCGGGTCCCAACCCCAGTAACGGCTCCACGCGTACTTCGCCCAGATCGCACCGGCGATGACCGCGAACGTCCACACCGGGAACGCGAAGCCGATCACCTTGTAGGTCAACCGATCCAGCCGGTCCGCCGACGGCAACCAGCGGGCGAAACCGTGGTACTCCATCGCGGCCGCGGTGCCCGGGCCCATGCTCGCCCGCCGGTCCAGCCAGGTGCGGGTGAGATAGAGCATCGTGATGACGCCGGACACCATGAACGCGCCGGACGCGGTGATCGCCGCGACGACGTGAATCTTGATCCAGTACGAGTTGAGGATCGGCTGCAACGGCCCGGCCGGCACGTAGAGCACGGTGCCGGCGAGACCGAGGTAGAGCACCACCGGCGTCATGACGAAGACGCCCAGGAACCGCACCGGTTGGCGGAGCAGCAACGCCAGGAACACGGTCACCGCGACGAGCGCGACCATCGTCGAGAACTCGTACATGTTGCCCCAGGGCACCCGGCCGACCGCCCAGCCGCGGGTGACCACCGAGCCGATGTGCAGCAGCCAGCCGACGACGGTCAATACAACCGCGGCCCGGCCGATCTGTTCGGCGCTGATCCGCCGCTCGTACTGTCCCGGCTTCTGGGCTGGCTTCTCGGCCCGCGATCGAGCGATGCGGGCGAACGCGAACTCGGCCGAGTAGCCGAACATCGCAATCGCGTAGACCAGCACGGTCCACTTGAAGAATGCGTCACTCGCGTGGGCCAGTGAGACATCGACGCCGGGCACGGTGGTGGTCAGTCCTTCATCCGTCGCAGCAATGACTCGAACTCGGTCGCGAAGCCGTCGGCGTCGGTGCGCGCGAGGCCGCCGGCCGACACCACGGTACGCCGCACGCCCTCTCCCGCGGCGATCGGTACGGCGCGCACCCACATCCGCCGCCGCCGCACCCACAGCGAGCTGAGCAACCCGCACACGATGAACACCGCCGCGACCAGCACGACGGTCGAACCCGGGTCGTGGGCGATCTGGAACGTGGCCCACTGGTCCAGCCCGGCGAACGTCACGGTCGTGCCGTCGGCGAGCTTCCAGGTCTGGCCGGGGCTCATCGTCTTGGTGCCGACGTTCTTCAACGACGCGACCGGCAGCGAGTAGACCGACTGCGGCCGGCCGCTGCTCAACCCGAGGTCGCCCTGCCAGGCGGCGAGGGACAGCACCGGCGCCGACGGACCCGGGTACGACGACTGCGCGCCGAACGG
>JAVEEG010000358.1 GCA_030840585.1 Frankiaceae bacterium
GACGAGGACCTCGACGTGGCGCCCGTGCCGGAGCCAGTGCGGGCGCTGCGCGAGGCGATCGCCGACGCGGACGCGATCCTGATCGCGACGCCGGAGTACAACCACTCGATCCCCGGTGCGCTCAAGAACGCGCTCGACTGGGCCTCGCGCCCCCACGCGACCAATCCGCTGCGCGGCAAGCCGGCCGCGGTGATCGGCGCGAGCACTGGCTTGTTCGGCGCGGTCTGGGCGCAGGCGGAGCTGCGCAAGGTGCTCGCAGCGATCGGCGCCCGCGTGGTGGACGCCGAGCTGGTGGTTCCCCTGGCGCACGAGATCTTCACGGACGACGGGGTGCTGGTCGACGAGGAAATCGCCGGGGGACTGCGCGACGTTATGCACGCCCTCGTGACCGAGGCGGCGCCGGTGGCGGTCGCGGCCTAGCGCCGCGCCGGGCTCAACCAGGAGACGACGGCGCTCAGGCCCCGTGGCACTTCTTGAACTTCTTGCCCGACCCGCACCAGCACGGGTCGTTGCGGCCCACGTCCTGGTCTGAGTCGACGCGCCGCTGCTCCACGACCGGGACGGGCTCGTACTCCGCGCCGTCGTCGCCGAACTCGGCCGCGCCTGCACCCGCGGCGGCCGCCAGCGCGCCCGCGCCCGCCGTCGTCCCGCCTGAGTAGGCGACGCGGCCCGGCCGCGTCTGGCTGCCGGGCGGGGAGTACGACTGGGCCTGGCCTCCGTTTTCGGACTCGACCGCGACCTCGACGTGGAAGATCATCCGCGCGAAGTCCGACCAGATCGTCTGCATGAGGTCGGTGAAGAGGGTGTATGCCTCGTTCTTGTAGGCGACGAGCGGCTCGATCTGCGCGAACCCGCGCAGGTGGATGCCCTCTCGCAGGTAGTCCATGTCGTAGAGGTGCTCGCGCCAGCGCTGGTCGATGACCTCCAGCAGGAGGTAGCGCTCCAGCGCGCGCATGAGCTCGGGTCCCAGCTCGGCCTCCCGCGCGTCATAGACGCGCACGATGTCCTCGCCGAGCCGCGCCTTGAGCTCCTCGCGATCGAGGCCCTCGGCGCTCAGGTCCTCCGCGCCGAACCCGACCGGGTAGATCTGGTCGAGCGCCACGAACAGGCCGTCCAGATCCCATTCCTCGATGTAGTCCCCGGGCGTGTACTCCTCCACGAGCCGTTCGAGAACCGTCGAGATCTCCTCGCGAGCGGAGTCGGCCATGTCGCGGCCCTCGAGGATCTCGTCGCGGTAGGCGTAGACGATGCGGCGCTGCTCGTTCATGACGTCGTCGTACTCGAGCGTGTGCTTGCGCTGGAGGAAGTGCTGCTCTTCGACCCGGCGCTGCGCCTTCTCGATCTGCTTCGAGAGGATGCCCGCCTCGATGGGCTCCTCGTTGCCCTCTTCGTCGGTCGTACCGAGCCGGTCGAGGATCTTGTAGATGCGGTCGCCGGCGAACAGGCGGACGAGGTCGTCCTGCGCCGAGAGGAAGAAGCGCGACTCGCCCGGATCGCCCTGGCGGCCCGACCGGCCGCGCAGCTGGTTGTCGATGCGGCGCGACTCGTGGCGCTCGGTGCCGACGATGAAGAGCCCCCCAGCCTCGAGAACGGTGTCGCGCGATTCCTCGACGCGCTTCTCGATGGCCGGTAGCACCTGGGCGAAGCGGTCGGCGTAGTCCTCGTCGCCGGGCGTCAGGCCGAGCTTCGCGAGCTCGAGCTTCGTCAGGTGCTCCGCGTTTCCGCCCAGCTTGATGTCGACGCCGCGGCCGGCCATGTTGGTGGCGATGGTCACGGCGCCGGGCTGGCCGGCCTCCGCGATGATCTCGCCCTCTCGCTCCGCGTGCTCGGGCTTGGCGTTCAGGACGGTGTGTGCGATGCCACGGCGAGTCAGGCGCTGCCCGAGAAGCTCCGACACCTCGACCGAGATCGTGCCGACGAGCACCGGCTGCTCGCGCTCGTGGCGGGCGACGATCTCGCGCTCCACGGCCGACCATTTGCCCTCCTTGGTCTTGTAGACCTGGTCGTTGCGGTCCGCGCGCACCATCGGCTGGTTCGTTGGCACCTGTACGACGGGCAGCTTGTAGATCTTGATGAACTCGGTCGCCTCGGTGAGGGCGGTGCCGGTCATCCCGCCGAGCTTGTCGTACAGGCGGAAGTAGTTCTGCAGCGTGATGGTCGCGAGGGTCTGGTTCTCCTCCTGGACCATCACGCCCTCCTTGGCCTCGACGGCCTGGTGCAGCCCTTCGGACCAGCGCCTTCCCTCGAGGATGCGCCCGGTGAACTCGTCGATGATCATCACCTGACCGTCGATCACCGCGTAGTCGACGTCGCGCTTGTAGAGCGACTCGGCCTTCAGCGACTGGAGGAGGTGGTTGACCATGTGGCCGTTCTCGGCGCGGTACAGGTGGTCGATGCCCAGGAAGCGCTCGGCCTTCGCGACGCCGCGCTCGGTCACCGCGACGGTCTTGTGCTTCTCGTCGAACTCGTAGTCGAAGTCGGCGACGAACTCCTTCTTGGACTTCGGGTCGAGGCCGTCGGGGCGCTTGCCCGGCTCCATGTTGCGGGCGAGCT
>JAVEEG010000369.1 GCA_030840585.1 Frankiaceae bacterium
ATAGGCCAGCCGGCCCATATTGCCGCCATGCGACACTTTGAACACAAAGGCGCAGCCGGTCTTGGCGCCGAGCCGCGTCGCCGCCGCGTCGGGGGCCGGAGCGTCGTGGCGCAAGGCCTTCATAAGGCGTCGGATTCCGAAGCCGTTGAGGGCCGAGCCGAACAGCACCGGCACGACCAGATTCTCGCGAGTCTCGCGGGCGATGTCGGCGAAAATCGTCGCTTTGTCGGGCGTTTCGTCCATCAGCAGCTGCTCGAGCAGGGCATCGTCATGATCGGCGAGCTGCTCGAGCATGTGGAATCGATCGGCGTGCTCGCGGTCGGCGAGGTCGGCGGGAATGTCGATCGTCTCGGAAGGCTTGCCGGGTACGTAGCGGAAGGCGCGCTCGAGCCCGAGGTCGACGAAGCCGGTGATCTTCTCGCCGGTGCGGATCGGGATCTGGCGGGCGACCAGAGGCGACGAGCTCATCGGCTGGAGCGCCTCGAGAAGATCGCGAATACCGCCGCGCGCCTGGTCGATCTTGTTGACGAAGATGAGGTGCGGAACTCCGAGCGCCTCGAGCTGGCGAAGCGCCGGCTCGGCGAGGATGGCCCGGTCGGTATCGGGATCGACGACGACGACGGCGAGGTCGGCGGCGGCGATGGCGAGCGCTCCGTCGGCGGAGAAGCCGACCGACCCGGGCGCGTCGACCAGCACGAAGCGGTCGCCGAGGAAATCGAAATGCGTCAAGTTGATCTCGGTCGATCCGGCCCGGGCGCGCGCCTCGGGGCTGGAGTCGCCGACCGTGGTGCCGGCGTCGACGGAGCCCTGCCGGTCGATCGAGCCCGCCGCAAAAAGAAGGGCCTCGGCGAGGCTGGTCTTGCCAGCTCCGCCGGGGCCCACGAGCGCGATGGCGCGGGTACAGTCTGATCTGCCAGGCATGTTCGTCTCCTCCGTCCGCAATTGCGGATCCGCGAGAAGACGCGGGCCCGCGCCTCATGGAAAGGATCAGCCTTCACCGATCCGCGGCGGAGCGCAAGGGCATTTACCACGATTCGTCGCGCCGCCCGTCCCGCCGGTGGAACGGCGCGGGCGGTCCGGCGGTTGAGCCTGCGTGCCGAACTCGCTCGTCCTGCCCCTGATCGCCGGACTGTCGCTCGCGGGAGCGGCGGTCGGAGTCCAGATCGGCCATTCGGCCATCTCGGAGATCGATCCGAGCCTCTTCTCCGAGCCGGAGGAGAGCTTCCACGCGGCCCTCTCGCCCTATCAGAGCCCGAGCTGGGCGCAGGTCCAGCAGGCCGAATATGCCCAGCCGGAGGTCGTCGCCCAGCCGGAGGTGCCGCCGGCCTGCATCGGCTGCGTCACCTGGCCGATCGAGCTCGGGCCGCAGCCCTCGTCTGCCGTGCCGCGAGACTATCGGGTGGCGGCCGAGCCTTCGGTGCGCGCACGCTACGCGGAAGCCGAGACCGTGCCGTCGATGGTTGTCGACGACGCTCCGGATCCGGCGCGGGAGCGGATCGCGCGTTATTCCACTTTCCCGGTAAGCAGCGAGGACAAGCCGTCCGAAGCCGCTCAGGCGCCGGCCGAGACGCCGAGCGAGCCGGCCGGGCTGTAATCCGCGCCTGCGGCCAGCTTGCCGCAGCGCAGCACCTCCCCTAAATCCGGGCCATGACCTCCACTAACGACATCCGGCGCGGCTTCCTCGATTATTTCGGCCGCGAGGGGCACCGGATCGTGCCTTCGGCGCCGCTCGTTCCGCAGAACGACCCGACCCTGATGTTCGTCAACGCCGGCATGGTGCCGTTCAAGAACGTCTTCACCGGCCTCGAGACCCGCCCTTATTCGACCGCCACCTCGTCGCAGAAATGCGTCCGCGCCGGCGGCAAGCATAACGATCTCGACAATGTCGGCTACACGGCCCGCCACCACACATTCTTCGAGATGCTGGGAAATTTCTCGTTCGGCGACTATTTCAAGGACCGGGCGATCACCCTCGCGTGGAATTTACTGACCAAGGAATGGGGCCTTTCGCCCGACCGGCTGACCGCCACCGTCTACCATACGGACGATGAGGCCTACGACCTCTGGCGCAGGATCTCCGGCCTGCCCGAGAGCCGGATCATCCGCATCCCGACCAAGGACAATTTCTGGGCGATGGGCGACAACGGGCCGTGCGGGCCCTGCTCGGAAATCTTCTACGACCATGGCGAGCATATCCCGGGGGGTCCCCCGGGCTCGTCGGACGAGGACGGCGACCGCTTCACCGAGATCTGGAACCTCGTCTTCATGCAGTACGAGCAGGAGGCGAACGAGATCGTCCGCGAGCTGCCCAACAAGTCGATCGACACCGGCATGGGGCTCGAGCGGATCGCCGCCGTCATGCAGGGCGTCCACGACAATTACGACACTGACACCTTCCGGGCGCTGATCGCGGCCTCGAGCGAGCTCACACGGACCACGGCCGAAGGGCCGCGCAAGGCGAGCCACCGGGTCATCGCCGACCACCTTCGCGCCTCCGGCTTCCTCATCGCCGACGGCGTGCTGCCTGCCAATGAAGGGCGCGGCTATGTCGTCAGGCGCATCATGCGCCGGGCGATGCGTCACGCCCACCTCCTCGGCGCCGCCGAGCCCCTGATGTGGCGACTGGTGCCGGCGCTCGTCGCCGAGATGGGCGCCGCCTACCCGGAGCTGGTCCGCGCCCAGCCGCTGATCGAGGAGACTCTGAAGCTCGAGGAGACCCGTTTCCGGCAGACCCTCGACAAGGGCCTCAAGCTCCTCGATGAGGCGACCGCCTCAATGAAGCCGGGCGACGTTCTTGCGGGCGATGTCGCGTTCAAGCTCTACGATACCTATGGCTTTCCCTACGACCTCACCGAGGACGCGTTGCGGGCGCAGGGCTATGGGGTCGACCGCGCCGGCTTCGACGCCGCCATGGCCGAGCAGAAGGCGCAGGCGCGCGCCGCCTGGAAGGGTTCGGGCCAGAAGGCTTCGGAAGAGGTGTGGTTCGATCTCGCCGAAGAGCTCGGCTCGACCGAGTTCACCGGCTATGC
>JAVEEG010000149.1 GCA_030840585.1 Frankiaceae bacterium
CGACTCGGTCGTCCGGACGGTTGCCGAGTTCGGGGTCGAACCGGACGCCGTGAAGGAGGACTTCACCCGGGTCAACGTGATCCTCGACGCGCTGGAACCGCAGACGCGGGCCGCCCTCACCGGAGGCACGGTCACCCACCCGCTGGCGGGTCAAGCGACGACGGTGTTGGACACGGTCGGCGACTGGGGCTTGGCGGCGGCCCGCGCCGCGGCGTTCATGGACGCCGAGTTGCTCTGGGACCTACGCCGGCACCGACGGGTCAGCGAGGCTTACCAGCGCACGTTGGATGCCGCGGTCGCGCTCGCCAACGACTGCCTGCTGGCGCCCGCCGCCGAGTTGAAGCCGACACATCTGGCGCCGGTGAACAAGTTTTGGCACGGACTGCCCACTGGACTGCACGGGCTCAACCGGTTACGTCACCAGCCGCGTGTCAGCGTCCCCGCGCAGCGGCCCGAACAGGAGCCAGTCAGCGGAACGCGCGCATAGCGAAGTAGATCGACGACACCAGCGTCCAGACCAGACCGGACACGATGGCGACGCGGGTCAGCGTGGCGGTCCAGCCGCCGCGCCGGACCGCGCCGCGGGCCATCTGCCCTAACGCGGCGATCTCGCCCTCGATCGTCATGGGGTTCGCCCGCGGCTCGGGTTGCTCGACGTACGCGCCGGAACCAGTGCCGGTCGGCCGCACGTCCTGCAGCAGCGGGTCGCGCCACACGGGCACCGGATGGTCGGCCACGCTTTCACTGTAGGTGCGGCAGGCAGACTGTCGCTATGGAGGATCTCGAGCGGTTGTTCGGCGATCACGGTCGCGGCGTACTCGGCACGATCAAGGCCGACGGCCGGCCCCAACTGTCCACGATCGACTTCTGTTACGACGCCGAGTCGCGGATCGTCCGGCTGTCGACTGTCGACGGCAGCGCGAAGGTCACGAACGTACGGCGTGATCCGCGCGCGTCGTTGTATGTCGGCACCCGCGACCTGTCGTCGTACGCGGTCGGCGAAGGCACGGTCGAACTCACGCCGGTGTCAGCGGCGGTCGACGACGCGACGGTCGAAGAACTGATCGACGTGTACCGGCGGATTCAAGGCGAGCACCCCGACTGGGATGACTACCGCGCGGCGATGGTCCGTGATCGACGGCTGGTGCTCCGGCTACACGTCGACCGGTGGTACGGCCTTATCCGTTGACGGCGGCCGGAAACTGAAACGTCGCCCGGACAGACCGCGGGGGGATGCGGGCTGCCCGGGCGACGATTCTGACGCCCTGGGTCGAACTGGCGCGCGAGGAAGCTCAGCTCGCGGGCGTCGGAGGCGTCTGCGGCGATGCGCAGACATTGATGAACTTGAAGCGGCGGCGCACCGGCAGACCCAGCACTGCCGGCACGCCGCCGCGGCTTACGGAGCAGCTACGAGTTGACGCAGCCGCCGCTTCCACCGTTGAACGCGTTGCTCCACGTCGACTGCACGGCGAACGTGCCGGTGGTCGTCGTGATGTTGGTCATCGCGCCCTGACCGGAGGTGATCCATGCGCACTTGTCGCCGTTCTCCTCGCCGCTGCTGTCGGTCCAGCCGCTGCGCGGGCGCATGTCGGTGATGGTCTCCATGTACTCGTGACCCTCGACGATGCTCACGCCGTCGTAAGTGCCGGCGGTGCCGCCGTTGACCGCGTTCTCGCCACAGAGGCTGCCGACGTCGACGAGGTAGGGCAGGTTGGTGTAGGCGACGTCGCCGTAGTTAGAGCTGACCGACGAGTGGTAGGCGCAGTAGTAGCCGAAGCCCGGCGGCGGCGTCTTCGTCGGCAGCGCGATGATGTACTGCGTGTTGACGTTGGACGCCGCGGTGGTGTTGCCGAAGTGCTGCGCGGCGACAACGGCTTCCTGCGCCATTGCGTCGGCGGTCGGGAAGTTCAGCACGCCGCTGGTGTAGGGAACGGCCGGCAGCGCGTTGTCGAACCACACGCCCTTGACCAGCGCGCCACTCGGCCCGCCGACGTGCGTCGTGCCGGTGCCGCAGGTGCTGGCGCCGGTGGTGGCACCTTCGCAGTACTGGTTCGCGACGGAGGTCCAGCTGTCACCCGTGGTGTAGAGGCCCTTGAGGAAGTTCTGCAGGTACTTCGCGTAGTTGTCGGACTGGATCCACTGCGAGCCCCAGAAAACGATGTAGACCGCGGGCTGCGACGAGATCGTGCCGGTCGACGGGCCGCCGCCGTAGAACAGGTCGTTGCTGGTGTTGACCGCCGTGCTCGCGGTCCGGTTGGTCGAGACCTGCTTGGGCGCGTGGCCGCGGGCCCACATGTACTGGATCGGACCCTGGGTGAGCGTGCCGGCGCTGGCCGGGACTCTCGCGGTCATGTCGTGCGTGGGGGCCTTCGTGGTCGCGCCGGCCAGGGTGGCCGGCACGATCGCGGCCGCCACAGCGCAGGCGAGCGCGAACCTCTTGGGTGTGGGCATTGGTGAGCCTCTTCCGAGTTGGCGACGGTATCTCTAGTGGTTACTGCTGAAGCCCGTCGTCCATTACGCACTGGTAGCGACTTTTTTTGATCGCTCGTTGTGACCGATGAGTCGGCGGTCGGCGGTTCGTCGTAGCAGCATCGGGTCTTGGCGGAGGAGATCGGCATGGGACGCATAGTGGTGACCGAGTTCATTTCGCTCGACGGGGTGATCGAGGCGCCGGGCGGTGGCGAGGGCTACCGGCACGACGGGTGGACGTTCGAGATCGACCGCGGCGAGGAGGGCAACCGGTTCAAGCTGGACGAGACGATGGGCGCGGCGGCGCTGTTGCTCGGCCGGCGGACGTACGAAGGTTTCGCGGCGGCGTGGCCGGAGCGCGAGGGCGAGTTCGCGGACAAGTTCAACACGATGCCGAAGTACGTGGTGTCGTCGACGTTGCGGGATCCGTCGTGGGCGAACTCCACGGTGCTGTCGGGCGACGTCGTTGCCTCGGTCAGCCGGCTGGTCACCGAACAGGACGGCGACATCCTCGTGGCCGGCAGCGCGCAACTGGTCCAGACGCTGCTCGAACACGAGCTGGTCGACGAGCTGCGGCTCATGGTGTTTCCGGTGTTGCTGGGTGAGGGGAAGCGGCTGTTCGGGCCGCTCGGTGACAAGAAGCGGTTGCGGCTGTCGTCGTCGGCGATCGTCGGCGACGGCATCGCGATCCAGATCTACGTGCGGGAGTAAGAGGCTGGACATGGACGAGGGGCGCTCCGGCCGAAGCCGGGCGCCCCTCGGTTTGTGTTGCTGTCTTTTCTTTGGCTCAGGTCCCCGGCGGTGCCGGGGCGGTCGAGCCGTAGGCCATGTTGAAACCGTCGGTGTCGCCGTCGGGAACGGACGGGGTCGAGACCTGGCGCTGCTTCTGGACCATCACACCGCTGTCGGCCGCGGTGAGACCCGGGTTGCCGCCGTTCGCGGTACCCGGGTCGAAGGTGTCCGGGCTGCTGTAGTGCGCGAGCGTCGC
>JAVEEG010000150.1 GCA_030840585.1 Frankiaceae bacterium
GAAGCCGACAAGGCCCGGGTCTACAACTCCGCCGATGTCTTCGTCGCGCCGAACACCGGCGGCGAGAGCTTCGGCATCGTGCTGCTGGAAGCGATGGCGGCCGGAACGCCGATCGTCGCGAGCGACCTCGACGCGTTCCGGCGGGTGCTCGACGACGGCGATGGTGGCGTAGCCGGGCAACTCGCCACGGTCGGCGACGCTGATGCGCTGGCCTGCGCCTGCGCTGACCTTCTGGACGCGCCCGAGCGCCGCGCGGTGCTGAGCGACGTCGGCCGGCGCGTGGTCGCGCAGTACGACTGGTCCGTCGTCGCGACCGAGGTGATGCACGTCTACGAAGCCGCGATCGCCGGCCACCACGGCAGTCACGTGATCGCCGAGCCGGATGCCGGGACGGACGCGCTGCTTCTCCCGTAACGTCGGTTGCGTGGACCTCGTGTGGGCGCTTGTCGCGTTCGTCTTCGTGGTCCACGCCGGGTACGCGCTCTGGATCGCGCGCCGGCTGGACCGATTGCACCAGCGGGTCGACACCGCCGCGGCCGCTCTCGACGAGCAACTGCGAGCCCGGGCGGCGGCCGCGACCGCGATCGGCCCGCTCGCCGCGCAGGCGCTGGCGATCCACGGCCTCGGCCGGGATCGCGAACAAGCCGAGAGCGCGCTGTCCCGTGCTATCGCGGGCATCGCCCCCGACCCCACGCTCACCGCGGCCAACGCCCGAGCCGGCTACGCCCGCGCCTTCTACAACGACACCGTTCGCGACGTGCTCGTCGTACGGCGGCGGCGGATCGTGCGGGCGTTCCGGCTGGCCGGATCCGCGCGACTACCGGCGTTTTTTGAGATGGACGAGGCCGCAGCCGCGCGCCGTACGATTGACGTATGAGCGAGAACACCGGGGTGGGTACGGCCCGCGTCAAGCGCGGGATGGCCGAGATGCTCAAGGGCGGCGTCATCATGGACGTCGTCACGGCGGAGCAGGCGAAGATCGCCGAGGACGCGGGCGCGGTCGCGGTCATGGCGCTGGAGCGCGTCCCCGCCGACATTCGCGCCGAGGGCGGGGTGTCGCGGATGAGCGACCCCGACATGATCGAGGGCCTCATC
This sequence comes from Frankiaceae bacterium, assembly GCA_030840585.1. Classification (GTDB taxonomy): domain Bacteria; phylum Actinomycetota; class Actinomycetes; order JAFAQI01; family JAFAQI01; genus BP-197. The sequence continues at coordinate 1,096 of JAVEEG010000150.1, forward strand.
GCCGCGGTCTCGATCCCGGTGATGGCGAAGTGCCGGATCGGTCACTTCGCCGAGGCGCAGGTGCTGCAGGCGCTCGGTGTCGACTACGTCGACGAGTCCGAGGTGCTCACCCCCGCCGACTACGCGCATCACGTCGACAAGTGGCAGTTCACCGTGCCGTTCGTGTGCGGCGCGACCAACCTCGGCGAGGCGCTGCGCCGGCTCACCGAGGGCGCCGCGATGATCCGCTCCAAGGGCGAAGCCGGCACCGGCGACGTGTCGAACGCGGTCACGCACATGCGCGCGATCCGCGGCGAGATCAAGCGGTTGGCATCGATGTCGAGTGACGAGCTGTACGTCGCCGCCAAGGAACTGCAGGCGCCGTACGAACTCGTGCGCGAAGTCGCCGAGCTCGGCGCGCTTCCGGTCGTGCTGTTCACCGCCGGCGGCATCGCAACCCCGGCCGACGCGGCGATGATGATGCAGCTCGGCGCCGATGGCGTGTTCGTCGGCAGCGGCATCTTCAAGTCCGGCGACCCGGCGAAGCGCGCCCGCGCGATCGTCGAGGCGACGACTATGTGCGACGACCCCGATGTCGTCGCGAAGGTGTCCCGCGGGCTCGGCGAGGCGATGGTCGGCATCAACGTCGAGCAATTGCCGGTCGGGCACCGGTTGGCCGAGCGCGGTTGGTGAGGATCGGCGTACTCGCGCTCCAAGGTGATGTGCGCGAGCACCTCTCGGCATTGGCCGCCGTCGGTGCGGATGCCGTTCGGGTCCGGCGGCCGAGCGAGCTCGACGACGTCGATGCGCTGGTAATCCCGGGCGGCGAGTCCACGACGATCGGCAAGTTGCTGGTCACGTTCGAGCTGCTCGAACCGGTGCGCAAGCGAGTCCGCGACGGGATGCCGGCGTTCGGGTCCTGCGCCGGGATGATCCTGCTCGCCGATCGGGTCCTCGACGGCACTGCTGATCAGATCGGCATCGGCGGCATCGACATGACCGTGCGCCGTAACGCGTTCGGCCGCCAGGTCGACTCGTGGGAAAGCGACGTCGCGTTCGACGGCGAGCCGCTGCATGCCGTGTTCATCCGGGCGCCGTGGGTGGAGCAATGCGGCGACGACGTCGAGGTGCTGGCGCGGGCCGCCGATAGAATCGTCGCGGTTCGGCAGGGTTCGCTGATCGCTACGGCGTTCCATCCCGAGCTCACCGGTGACCGGCGCGTGCACGCGCTGTTCGTCTCGATGGTCAAGGAGCAGGCGACATGAGCGGCCATTCGAAATGGGCGACGACCAAGCACAAGAAGGCAGTCGTCGATGCCCGGCGGGGCAAGCTGTTCGCCAAGCTGATCAAGAACATCGAGGTCGCCGCGCGATCCGGGGGCGGTGACCCGGCCGGCAACCCGACGCTCGCCGACGCGATCGCGAAGGCCAAGAGCAACTCGGTGCCCAACGACAACATCGACCGGGCGGTACGACGAGGAGCCGGGCTCGACGCTGGTGGCGCCGACTGGGAATCGATCATGTACGAGGGCTACGGCCCGGGCGGTGTCGCCGTACTGGTCGAGTGCCTGACCGACAACCGCAACCGCGCCGCGTCCGAGGTGCGGACCGCCTTCACCCGCAACGGCGGCTCGCTCGCCGACCCCGGCTCGGTCTCCTACCTGTTCGCCCGCAAGGGCGTCGTCCTCGTGCCGAAGGCGGGGTCGCTGACCGAGGACGAGGTGCTCGGCGCGGTGCTCGACGCCGGCGCCGAAGAGGTGAACGACCTCGGCGACACGTTCGAAGTGATCTCCGAAGCGACCGATGCGCACGCCGTCCGGGTCGCGCTCGAAGCCGCGGAGATCGCGGTCGAGTCGGCCGACATGTCGTTCCTGCCGTCCGTGTCGGTGCCGCTCGACGACGAGACCGGGCGCAAGGTGCTGCGGCTCGTCGATGCGCTGGAGGACAGCGACGACGTGCAGAACGTGTGGGCCAACTTCGACATCTCCGACGAGGTCTTCGAGTCGGTGTGACCGGGGCTGCTCGGCTGCGGTTCAAGGTCGTGTTCGACGACGAGCCGGGTGTCGCGCTGTCGGACGGCGACCTTGCCGCGTTGGGTGGCGGCGTCAGGGTGCCGGTGGCCGGGACGATCGACGGCTCGCCGTTTCGGACCCGGGCCTTCCGGATGGGTGGCCTGCAGGGCATCCGGTTCAACAAGCAGATCCTCGCCGCGGCCGGTCGTGGGCCGGGCGACGCGGTCGTCGTAGAGCTGTGGCGGGACGAGGAGCCGCGCGAGGTGGCGGTGCCGGTTGATCTTGCTGCCGCGTTGGGCCCCCTGCGGCCGGCGTTCGACGCGATGGCCTTCACGCACCGGCGGGAATGGGTCGAGTGGGTCGACGGCGCAAAGAAGCCGGAGACCCGCGACCGCCGGATCGCGAAGGTCGTCGAGCAGGTCGCCGCCAAAGCGCGACCTTGATCATCGCGAGCTCAGGCAGCCGTTTCGGCGTGATCCGGCTGGTTGACCTCGCGATGATCATGCGGGCCGGCGGCTGAGCTGGCGACGGCGCACCGCGAGCACGTTGAGCGTCTCTGCTCGGACACCATCCGGATCGTGGAACAACCGCGGGTGGCTGAACCTGATCGTCTGGATGCCGAGTGCGGCCAACGCGGCGTCGCGCCGGATGTCCCGCTCCCGCTGCTGCGGCGCGCCGTGGTAAGCCGCGCCGTCCAATTCGACGGCCAGCATCTCGTCCGCGTAGTAGCGGTCGAGATAGACGACGCGGTTGCCGAGGCGCACCCGGACCTGGCAGGTCGCCCGGCGTAGCTCGCCGTGGATGAAGACCTTCTCGTGTCCCCAGAGTTCCAGCGGGCTGTGGCAGCCGGCCGTGATCAGGCCGAACGTGCGTCGCATCTCCGCGGCGCCGGTGACCCGGCCGCGAGCGGCGAGCGCGTCGAGCAGCCGACCGCCGGTAGTTCGCCGATCCCGTACGGCGACCAGCGCCGGCGCGCGCCGGTTGATCGCTGGGAGGAGCGGCCAGCTGTCGACGATGCTCTCTTCCAACCGCGTGACCCTCATCCCGGCGCGGACCACGACGCTCGGTGGCGTGGTCCGGCGGCTGATCCGAAGCTGGGGGACGGTGCTCTCGCGGTGACGCGCGTCGGTGACCATCCGGATCGGGCCGTCTGCCAGCTGATCGTCCAGCACCGCCCAGACGTCGAGCGCGTCGAGGGCCGCCAGAGCCGCGTCGGGCCGGTGCGCTAGGGCGCCCCGCCGTAGCGTGCCGCGATCGTCGGCCAGTGCGTACGTCGACGGCAGCAGCCGGCGGATCGCGCCGTCTTGGACCGCGTCGTCCACGATGTGCGCGGCGAACTGAGTCAGCGCCTCGGCGCGGGTGAATACGCCACCGCGCCGGGTCGCCCAGGCCAACAGTTCGCGCCGCACCAGTCGAGCCTGGCCTAGCGAGTCGCACCGGGGCGCCCGAGCACGATGATTGTGGACGGCCGAGCAGGTCCACGGCGACCTTGATCATCGCGAGCCCAGGCAGCCGTTACGAGGCGAATCGGCTGGTCCAGCCCGCGATGATCATGCGATCGCTGGGGTGGCGGCGTGTCGCGGCGGCGGGCGCGCTCCCTCGCCGTAGCCTTCCGAACAGATGTTCGGGAGGAGTGCGGTGCGTGTCTTGGGTGTGGACCCTGGCCTGACCCGGTGCGGCCTCGGCGTGGTCGAGGGCCAGCCGGGCCGGCCGCTCACCGCACTCGGCTACGGCGTCGCGCGCACCCCGGCCGACGCCGACATCGCCACCCGGTTGCTCGACCTCGACGGACAGATCACGGCCTGGATCGCAAGGTACGAGCCTGAGCTGGTCGCGGTCGAGCGGGTGTTCAGCCAGCACAACGTCCGGACGGTGATGGGTACCGCGCAGGCCGCCGCGATCGCGCTCACCGCCGCGGCCCGGGCCGGCCTGCCGGTCGCGCTGCACACCCCGAGCGAGGTCAAGGCCGCCGTCACCGGCAACGGCCGGGCGGAAAAGGCCCAGGTTGGGGCGATGGTCACCCGGCTGCTCCGGCTCGCGGCGCCGCCAACCCCGGCCGATGCGGCGGACGCGCTCGCGCTCGGCATCTGCGCGGTGTGGCGGGGGAGCGCGCTGCGCCGGCTGGAAGCGGTGTCGGCCCCGTGATCGCCAGCATTAGCGGCCGGGTTGCCGCGGTCAACGGCGAGATCGCGGTGGTCGAGGTCGGCGGCGTCGGCCTGGCGGTGCAGTGCACCCCGTCAACCCTCGCCAGCCTGCGGCCGGGCATCGACACCCGGCTGGCGACCAGCCTCGTCGTACGCGAGGACTCGCTGACGTTGTTCGGCTTCGCCACCGACGACGAGCGAGCCGTGTTCGACATCCTTCAATCGGTCAGCGGGGTCGGGCCCAAGCTGGCCC
>JAVEEG010000236.1 GCA_030840585.1 Frankiaceae bacterium
GTAGCGACCCGTTCGTGATGCAGACCGACGGCAAAGGTTGGCTGTTCGTGCCGAGCGGGCTCACCGACGGGCCATTGCCGACGCACTACGAACCGCACGAGTCGCCATTCAGCAATCAGCTGTACGAACACCGGGCCAACCCGGCCCGGCAGGTCATTCCGCGCGCGGACAACCTGTCCAACCCGGCCGGTTCGGACAAGGGCGCGGCGGTCTTTCCGTACGTCATCACCACCTACCGGCTCACCGAGCATCACACCGCCGGCGGGATGTCGCGCTGGCTGCCGTACCTCGCCGAGCTGCAGCCGGAGTTCTTCTGCGAGGTGTCGCCCGACCTCGCCGCCGAACGCGGGCTCACCCATCTCGGCTGGGCCACGATCGTCAGCGCACGGAGCGCGATCGAGGCGAAGGTGATGGTGACGGAACGAATCCGATCGTTGACGATCGCGGGGCGGCGTACGCACGTCGTCGGGTTGCCGTACCACTGGGGCCCGAACGGTTACGTGACCGGTGACGCGGCGAACGAGCTGCTCGGTGTCGCGATGGATCCGAACGTGCACATCCAGGAGAGCAAGGTCGCGTCGTGTGACATCCGGCCTGGCCGACGGCCGCGCGGGCCCGCGTTGCTCCGCTTGGTTGAGGCATACCGGCGACGCGCAGGCGTCACGATCGAGACGGGGACCGATCGATGACGACGCGGATGGGCTTCTTCACCGACACGTCGATCTGCATTGGCTGCAAGGCCTGCGAGGTCGCGTGCAAGGAGTGGAACCACGTCCCGGACGACGGCTACGCGTTCCTCGGTCAGAGCTACGACAACACCGGCGAACTGAGCGCGAACACCTGGCGGCACGTCGCGTTCATCGAGCAGCCACGCGCCGACGGCGACCTGCGCTGGTTGATGTCGAGCGATGTCTGCAAGCACTGCACGCACGCGGGTTGCCTCGACGTGTGCCCGACCGGTTCGCTGTTCCGGACCGAGTTCGGCACCGTCGTCGTGCAGGAGGACATCTGCAACGGCTGCGGCTACTGCGTACCCGCTTGCCCGTACGGCGTGATCGACCGGCGCGAGGAGGACGGCCGGGTCTGGAAGTGCACGTTGTGTTACGACCGGATCGGCGATGGACAGCTGCCCGCATGTGCCAAGGGGTGCCCGACCGAGTCGATCCAGTACGGGCCGCTCGACGAGTTGCGCGAGCGCGCGCATGGCCGGGTCGGCGAACTCGTCGCGGCGGGTGTGACCGAGGCCCGGTTGTACGGCGATGACCCGTCCGACGGGGTCGGCGGGACCGGTGCGTTCTTCCTGCTGCTAGACGAGCCGGAGGTGTACGGCTTGCCGCCGGATCCCGTTGTGCCGACTAGGGATTTGGCTGCGATGTGGCGGCAGGCGGCTCTCGCGGCGGGGGCGTTCGTGGCCGCCGGCGTCGCCGCGTTCGCGGGCCGGCGAGGTGGTTCGCGGTGAAAGAACGCAGCATGGTCCCGCGGGCCGAGTTCGGCTCCTATTACGGCCGGCCGGTGCTGAAGAAACCGGTGTGGAAAGAGCTCGACATCGCCGGCTATCTGTTCACCGGCGGGATCGCGGCAGGCAGCGCGTTGCTCGCGGCCGGCGCGGACCTCACCGGCCGGCCGGCGATGCGCCGATCCGCGCGCTTGACGTCACTGGCCGCGCTGACGGTTTCCGGCGGCGCCCTGGTGCACGACCTCGGCCGGCCGGAGCGGTTCGCGAACATGCTGCGGGTGTTCAAGCCGACGTCGCCGATGAGTGTCGGCAGTTGGCTGCTCACCGCGTTCGCGTTGCCGGCGGGCGTCGCGGCGGTGGGTGAGACGCCGCTCGCGCCGCGGGTGATTGCGCCGCTCGCTCGACCCGCCGGGTTCGCCGCGGCCGCGATTGCTCCTGGGATCGCGACCTACACCGCGGTGCTGCTCTGCGACACCGCCGTGCCGTCCTGGCACGCGGCATATCCCGAGTTGCCGTTCGTGTTCGCGGGGTCCGCGCTGGCCGGGTCGGCTGGCCTGTCACTGCTCACCGCACCGGTGGCGGAGAACTCGCCCGCCGTGCGGCTGGCCGTGTTGGGTTCGGCGCTGGAACTGGCTGCCTCGCACCGGATGGAGAGCCGGTTGGGGCTGGTCGGCGAGCCGTACAGCGAGGGCAAGGCGGGGTCGAAGTTGCGGGCCGCGAAAGCGTTGACGATCGCGGGATCGGTCGGTGCGCTCACCCTGGGCCGGCGGAGCAAGGTTGCGGCGATCGTGAGCGGCGGGATGCTCGCGGCCGCCTCGGCACTGACGAGGTTCGGCGTCTTCGAGGCCGGCGTCGCGTCGGCCGAGGACCCGGTCTACACGGTTGCGCCGCAGCGCGAACGGGTCAACGCAACACGATCGTGACGCCGTCGCTACGAGCCGCGACGAACTCGCCGATAACCGGCGCACCAGGGATTTCACCGGCGAGCAATAGACCACCGGAGGTTTGCGCGTCCGCGAGCAACAGCGCGGTGATGTCGTCGTACGTGCCGGCGTCGAGGTACGGCGTGACCCACTTAAGGTTGCGGCGCGAGCCGCCGGGGATGTAGCCGGCGTTGGCGGCGTCGTGCGCGCCGGTGAGGAAAAGTACGGCGGCGACGTCGACGATCGCGGTGACCCCGGAGGCGCGGGCCATCTTGTGCAGGTGCCCGAGCAGGCCGAAACCGGTGACGTCCGTGGCTGCGCGGATGCCGGCTGCGACGGCGGCGACCGACGCGTCCCGGTTGAGCGCGACCATCGTCGCGACGGCTTCGGCGTGGTGCTCGCCGGTGGCCTTGTGCCGGTTGTTGAGTACGCCGAGGCCGAGCGGCTTGGTCAACGCGATCGGATCGCCGGCCCGGGCAGAGTTGTTGCGTAGCAACGCATTTACCGGTGCGATGCCGGTCACGGCCATCCCGTACTTCGGCTCCGGATCGTCGATGCTGTGCCCGCCGGCGACATGGCAGCCGGCGTCGTACGCGATGTCGAGGCCGCCGCGCAGCACGTCGCGGGCGAGGTCGACGGTGAGCCGATCGCGTGGCCAGGCCAGCAGGTTGACGGCGATAAGCGGCCGGCCGCCCATGGCGTAGATGTCGGACAGCGCATTGGCGGCGGCGATCCGGCCCCAGTCGTACGGATCGTCGAC
>JAVEEG010000253.1 GCA_030840585.1 Frankiaceae bacterium
CGTCGCCCGCCGGGGCGCGGGCGATCGTCGCGCTGTTGCGCCAGCAAGGTGTCACGGTCGACGTGATCGAACGGCTCGACCGGGCCCGATCGGCACCGGACACGACCGTCGTCGTACCGGTCCCCGAGGACCTCGGACCGGACGATCTCGCGTTGCTCTCGGAGAGCCGCAGCGACGTCGTACTGATCGCCCCGGACAACCGGGCGCTGGAGCTGCTCGGGATCCCGTTCGAGGTATCCGGTGACGTGTCGGCCGACGAAGTCGGCCCACACTGCGGGCTTCCCGCCGCAACCGCAGCCGGCACTGTGACGATCGACGGCCCGGTCTACACCTCGCGCAGCGCAACGCAGGCGTGCTACCCGGTCGCCGGACAGCACGCGGTCGTCGTACGGACCACGGACACCGGGCGGACGTTCACGGTCATCGGATCGCACGCGGTCTTCGCCAACCACACCCTCGGCGACGACGGCAACGCAGCGCTCGCCCTCAACCTGATCGCGACTCATCAACGGGTCGAGTGGTTGGTGCCGATCGCACCGACGGCCGCGACCGGCGGCGACCGGCACAGCCTCGTCGACCTGTTGCCCGGCCGGTTGGGGTGGGCGGTGCTCGAACTCGTGGTCGCACTCACGTTGTTCGCGATCAGCCGCGGCCGCCGGTTGGGTCCGCTGGTCACCGAGCCATTGCCGGTCGTCGTCCGCGCCACCGAGACGGTCGAAGGGCGCGCGCGGCTGCTACGCGGTGCGCGGGCGCGCCGATCCAGCGCGGAGGCCTTGCGCGCCGCGGCCCGGCGGCGGCTGAGTACGCGCCTCGGCCTCGGCCCCGCGCCGGCCGAGGCGGCGCTGGTCGATCGCATCACCACGCGGACCAGCCGCGGCGCAAACGAGGTCAACGATCTGCTGTACGGTTCGTCCCCGGTCGACGACCGCGGGCTGGTCGCGCTCGCGACCGCGCTGGACCGGCTGGAAGAGGAGATGCGCCGACAGTGACCGCCGCTCGCCGTACCGCCACTCCGCTCGTGACCGAGGAAGACGCGCGCGCCGCTTTGACTGCGGTCCGCGCCGAGGTCGGCAAGGCAGTCGTCGGCCAGGACGCCGTGGTCACCGGACTCGTCATCGCGTTGCTCTGCCGCGGTCACGTGTTGCTGGAGGGCGTGCCCGGTGTCGCGAAGACATTGCTCGTCCGCGCGCTCTCGGCTTCGTTGGCGTTGGACCACAAGCGGGTGCAGTTCACCCCGGACCTGATGCCTGGCGACGTCACCGGGTCGTTGGTGTACGACGCCCGCACCGCGCGGTTCGAGTTCCACGACGGGCCGGTGTTCACCAACCTGTTGCTCGCCGACGAGATCAACCGCACGCCACCCAAGACACAGGCCGCGTTGCTCGAAGCAATGGAGGAGCGGCAGGTCACGGTCGAGGGCGCGCCGCGCGCGCTGCCCGAGCCGTTTCTCGTTGCGGCGACACAGAATCCGGTCGAGTACGAAGGGACCTATCGGCTGCCGGAAGCACAGCTCGATCGGTTCCTGATGAAGCTCGTCGTACCGCTGCCGGATCGCGGTAGCGAGATCGACATCCTCTCTCGCCATCACGAGGGATTCGATCCACGCGACCTCGCTGCCGCCGGTGTCCAGGCTGTGGCCGGGCCGGGCGAACTCGACGCGGGACGGGCCGCCGCCAACGCGGTCACCGTCACCCCGGAAGTACTCGGTTACGTCGTCGACCTCTGCCGGGCCACGCGTTCGGCGCCGTCGTTGTCGCTCGGTGTCTCGCCCCGTGGCGCGACGTACCTGCTCGCCGCGGCGAAGGCCTGGGCGTGGTTGTCCGGCCGCGACTTCCTCACTCCTGACGACGTGAAGGCGCTGACCCGGCCGGTGCTGCGCCACCGCGTCCTGCTGCGGCCGGAAGCAGAGCTCGAAGGCGCGTCGACCGACGGCGTCCTCGACGGCGTGTTGGCCGCCGTACCGGTGCCGCGCTGACGTGGCGATCACCGGCCGGGTGGGGTTGCTCGCGCTGCTCGCGACCGTGCTCGTCTGGATCGCACCGGACGGCGGGCGCACCGTCGGTTGGGTTGCGGCGGCACTCGCCGCCGGCATCATCGTCGACTTGGTCCTCGCCGCATCGCCGCGCCGGCTGACCCTGCAGCGGGCGACCGAACTCACTACGCGGCTCGGCGAGACGGTCGAGTCGGTGATCGTGGTGCACAACCGCAGCGGCCGGCGAGCCCGGGGGCGGCTGCGGGACGGCTGGCCGCCGAGCGCGAACGCCCGGCCGCGGGCTGCGGTGCTCGACATCCGGCCGTTCGAGCGGCAGCGGGTGACGCTGCGGCTGACCCCGGAACGCCGTGGTGAGACCGAGAGCCGCAAGGTCACGTTGCAGCTGGTCGGGCCGCTCGGATTGGCTGCGCGGCAACGATCCCGCGAGCACCCGGCGCAGGTCCGGGTGCTGCCGGCGTTCACCAGCCGGCGGCTGTTGCCGGAGAAGCTGAATCGGTTGCGCCAACTCGACGGCGAGGTCGTCGCGCCGGTGCGCGGGCAGGGCAGCGAGTTCGACTCGCTGCGCGAGTACGTCGTCGGCGACGATCCGCGGTCGATCGACTGGCGCGCGACCGCCCGCCGCAGCGATGTCGTCGTCCGCACCTGGCGGCCGGAACGCGATCGTCACGTCGTACTGCTGCTCGACACCGGCCGTACGTCCGCCGCGCGGGTCGCCGGCGCACCGCGACTGGAGACGGCGCTCGACGCCGCACTGCTCATGACCGCGCTCGCGCGGCATGCCGGCGACCGGGTGACGCTGCTCGCGCACGACGTACGGTTGCGCGCCGCAGTGGACGCCGGCCGCGGCGCGAGCGCACTGGCCACCGTCGTCGCGGCGACGGTCGGATTGCAGCCGGCGCTGGTCGAGACCGACATGCCCGCGGTGGTCACCCAGGTGTTGCGCCGGGTCCGGCGCCGGGCGCTGGTCGTGTTGCTGACCGCGATGGATCCCGCGCCGGTCTCCGAAGGGCTGCTGCCGGCGATACCGAGCCTGGTACGACGGCACGCCGTACTGGTCGCGTCGATCGCGGATCCGGCGGTCGAGACGATGGCCGCGGGTCGCGGCGATGCGGAGGCGGTCTACGCCGCCGCGGCCGCGGAAGCGACGCGGACCGAGCGCGCCGATGTCGCCGCGGCGCTGCGCCGCCGCGGCGTCGACGTACTGGAAGCGCCACCGGCGACGTTCGCGTCGAAGCTCGCCGACGCGTACCTCGATCTGAAGGCGTCCGGGCGGCTCTGACAGTTGTCAGCCGGCGACCGGGGCAACGTCGCCGCGCAGTGTGACGTCGAGGTCGCCGGTCTCGCCGGCCCGGACCGCGCGGCGGCCGAGGACGACGATGTACGTGAGAAAGGCGAGCTCGACGACCGCGCCGATCCCGACTCGCAACCACGTGGGCAACGGCGACGGCGTGACGAACGCCTCGATCGCACCGGACACCGCGAGTACGACGATCAGACCGAGTGCGATCGTCACGGTCGAACGGCCCTCTTCAGCGAGTGCTTGCGGCCGGGATCGCGGCCCCGGATCGACGATCGTCCAGCCGAGCCGTAACCCCGCGCCGGCGGCGATGAACACGGCGGTGAGTTCGAGCAGGCCGTGCGGCGTGATGAGACCGAAGAACTCGCCGCCCTTGCCGGCCGCGACCATGTACCCGCCCGCGACACCGAGGTTGGCGGCGTTGGCGTAGAGCGCCCAAAGCGTCAGCAGGCCAAGGGTCAAGCCGCCGACGAGTACCTGCGCGCTGACCCACACGTTGTTGGTCCAGACCTGCGCGGCGAAGTCATGTGCCGGATGTTCGCGGTAGTAGTTGGAGAACCGCGAGTTGACCAGTTGGCGGACCTCCTCCGGCGGCAGCAACGATCGCTGCACACCGGGGTGCGTATCGATCCAGATGCCGAGGGCGAGCGCCACCAACAACGACCCGACGGCGGCGCCGATCCACCAGCCGCGGGTGCGGTAGACAACCGCCGGGAACGTCGTCGTGAAGAACGTGACCAACTGCCGCCAGGCCGGGGCATGGCTGCCGGCGACGACCGACCGCGACTGTGCGACGAGGCGGGACAGCCGGCCGACCAGCTGCGGATCCGGTGAACGGGTCTGCACGATCGACAGATGCGTCGCGGCGCGTTGGTACAGCGTGACGATCTCGGCGACCTCGGTGTCGGCCAGCCGCCGCGGGCGGGCCGCGCGCCGAACGAGATGTTCGAGTCGGTTCCACTCACTGCGATGTGCCGCGACGAACGCGTCGATGTCCACGGGGCAGACTAACGGCGTGAGCGCAGCGGGCGGGTACCTCGGGGCACCCATCGTCACCGGCGAGGCGGTAGCCCTCGACCTGCGACCGGCCGGGGTGGCCACTCGTGGGCTGGCCGTCCTCATCGACATCGGCGTGCAACTCGCGATCGCGTTGATCGCGTCGCTGGTGCTGTTCCGGTTCGTCTTCAGCGCGAACTCGGCTGCGATCGCCGCGATCACCGTGACGCTCTACGTGCTGGTGTTGCTCGGTTATCCGGTGCTGTTCGAGACCTTGAGCCGGGGTCGCACCCTCGGCAAGATGGCGCTCGGCCTGCGGGTGGTCCGCGACGACGGCGGGCCGATCCGGTTCCGGCACGCGCTGGTCCGCGGGCTAGTCGGCGTCGTCGTCGAGAAGCCGGGGTTGTCGCTCGGATCGGTCGCGTTGATCACGATGCTGGTCAGTCGATCCGGCAAGCGGGTCGGCGACATGGCGGCCGGCACCGTCGTACTGCAGGAACGGATACCGGTGCGGATCGCGCCGCCACCGCCGATGCCGCCGGCGCTGGCCGGGTGGGCCAGTGGTCTTGATCTGTCCGGGGTCGGCGACGACCTGGCGCTGCGGATCCGGCAGTTCCTCGCCCGCGCGGGCGAATTCGACGCTGGGGTGCGCGAGCGAATCGGGTCGGCGCTCGTCGCCGAAATCGCAAGCCGTACGTCCGCGCCGATCCCGCCCGGCGTGCCTGGCTGGGCCTACCTCGCCGCCGTGCTGGCCGAGCGGCGCAACCGCGAGATGTCGCGCGCCGCCGGCTCGACGGACGGGGCGCCACGAGCCCCGTGGGACCCGCCGCCAGCCGCGTGGGCACCGCCCCCGCCGGTCACCGCGCCGCCGGAGGTTCCACGCGGCGAAGGCTTCGCCCCACCCTCATAGCGGATCAGCGTTCCAGTTCTTCCTGTGCCCTGGCCACCAACTGCGCGGCCCAGCGAACGCCGCTGCGTGCTCGCTGCACCGACACGATCGTCAGACCGTAGTGGCTCTCGTCCTTCATGTCGATGAGCCGCTGAAACGTTGCGGCCAGCTTCTTGCCGTCGTTCGCTGTGCCCGGGCCACGTTAGGAGCCGCCCGGTGCGACCAGCTCGATGGCGTCACGCCGGATCTCGTCAACCAACTGCCTGTGCGCCTTCCCGCGGCGCCGCCACTCGGCCACCGTCAACTGA
>JAVEEG010000293.1 GCA_030840585.1 Frankiaceae bacterium
CGGGGCCGACCCCACGTTGGCGGACCGGCTCGGTTTGCAGCGCCAGTGGCTACACGCCAGCACCTTGTCCTTCGCGCACCCCGCCGATGGCCACGACGTCAGCTTCACCAGCGGCCCACCCGAGGATCTGCGCCGGGCGCTCGAGTCGCTGGCTGCTGAGTCATGAAGCCACCCACACAGCCGGGCCGGCTGGTCCGGATCGATGACCGGCTGGTGCCACGCCTGGCTCGAGTGCTTCGTGGCGCTGGGGTCGGTGCCCGCCGGCTAGGCCGGGTGACCGGCCCGCCCGGGCGATGGGTCGGGAGGAGCGCGCGCCGGAACCCGACCATCTCCACCGCGATCGTGGCCGTCGCCGTCGCCGCAACATTGATCCTCACGACCGGTGGCGACCTTCACCACGGGGTCGCACCAGCACCTCCGAACGCCCAGCTCGTCCTGCCCGGCAACCAGCTAGGCCCGGCGTCCGGCGAGCAAGTCTCGACGTACCTCGCGGCAGTCGCGGAGCGCGCGGGGGACCTGCCCGGCAGCACCGCGGCGTCGATCACTGCCGTCGTCGACTTCAACAGCTACCTCACGGCTGCAGCGGCCCAGTCGGTCCTCGCAGGGCAGCCCGGCATCCAGGCGTTGCAGGCCTTCGTCCGGGTCCCGCCACCACAGCCCGGTCAAGTACACGCCGTCGCGCTGGTGTCGGGAAGCGACCTGTCGCTGGAGCTGAGCCGGCTCGCCGCGACGGCGCGACAGATCGTGATCAGTTACCGCAAGCACGTCGCGCTCGCGAAAGCTCACCCGAGCGCGAAGAACGTTCAGGTGGTCACGGCGTACGCCGCGCTGGCACGGCAGGCAAAGATCGATATGACGGGGATCAGTGCCACCGGCGGCTGCGTGTTCGCGCTCGAAGTGTCGGGCCCTCCCGGTCAGCTCGAGCAGCTCGCCAAGCAGCCAGACGTCCGCGTGCTCGACCCTGCGCCGTCGTCGGTGTCGACATCGGACCTGATGGTGGTGCCGCTCGAGCCGCAGGTGACGAACGTGGTGCCGGCGCCGCACTTCGCGCTGCAGTAGGTGGGATCGGCTGTTACGGGCCGGTGTAGGAGTAGGAGTCGAGGATCACCGACCGGGCGCCCTTACCCGGAGCGTGGGGGTGGTGCAGATGCAGGTTGATGTAGACGTGTTCGTTGCTCGGCGCCGGGACGTCGGGACCGGCGTAGGTGAACTGGCTCAGCCGCTTGCCGGGTGACCCCCTGCCGGCGGTAGTGACGAAGGTGACCTTTCCCGGGCGCCAGGTGAACTGCTGCGTCACGTGCTTGTACTTGCGGCGGATCGGGTACCGGTGAATGTGGTTCGCCTTGTAGTAGGGCTGGACGACGTACTGCGAGTCGACGGGGTATCCGAGCCCAATCAGCGACCGGCTGCTCTCCAGGTCGATCTCGTTGGTGTAGCGGACCTGGGACGGCTTGTAGGTGAACATGCCGAGCACCAGGGGCTTGGCAAGGTTGCCGAGTCGTGAGCTCGTGACGAACCGGTAGGTCCCGTAGTTCAGCGGGCTGAGCGACTCGAGCTGCACGCCGCGCCATTTGCCGTTGACCTTCGTCACCGCGAGGTGCAACCGGCCGCGTGAGTCCACCCGCGCAGCGCGGGACGAGTCCGACAGCGTGTGCGGGCCGTCCGGGCCGTGGGCGTTGTTGGGGAACACCATCCAGTAAACGTGTGACCAGTGCAGCAGCCGCAGCGGTGTATTGGTGCTGTTGGCGGTGGTGACCAGGCTCGAGGCGTGCGAGCCGCTGTCGTTCGGCGCGGCCACGATCTTGGTCGCGTCGAGGCTCAGCACCCCGATGATTGCGACGACGAGTGCGGTGAGGAGGGCTCGGACCGAGCGGCCAGACTGGGCGGGCGCCATGCGCAGATGATAGTCGGTGGAATTGGGCATTTTCTGCCCACTTCCCCCGCTGGGCAGCATCCCGGCGGGCGGGTCTGGGCCGACACGCCGCCCGGGGCCGTGCCGACACGCCGACAGTGTCGGAGCGCCGTGTTAGAACGGCGTACGTATCTCGGCCGCGTTCCCCTCCGGCCGGTTTCCCCGCGTTGTGAAATGGAGGGCCGACGTCCGACATCATGTCTGCCGAGTCGACGTCCGCTGAGCAGTTCGTGCACCTGCACGTGCACAGCGAGTACTCCATGCTCGACGGCGCGGCACGGGTGTCGGACCTGTTCGACGAGGCGGCCCGGATGGGCATGCCCGCCCTGGCGGTCACCGACCACGGCAACGTCTTCGGGGCCTACGAATTCTGGAAGAAGGGGACCGCAGCCGGGGTCAAGCCGATCATCGGCATGGAGGCCTATCTCACCCCGGGCACCAGCCGGTTCGACCGGTCGAAGGTCCGCTGGGGCGACGGCGGCGAGGACGACGTGTCCGGCGGCGGTGCCTTCACGCACATGACGCTGCTCGCCGAGACCACCGAGGGGATGCACAACCTGTTTCGGCTCGCCAGCCGATCCAGCCTCGAGGGTTACTTCTACAAGCCGCGCGCCGACCGCGAGCTGCTGCAGACCTACGCCCGCGGCCTGATCGCCACGACCGGGTGCCCCTCGGGGGAGATCCAGACCCGGCTGCGAATGGGCAACTACGCGGCGGCGCGGCATGCCGCTGCCGAGCTGCAGGACATCTTCGGCAAGGACAACTACTTCCTCGAGCTGATGGACCACGGTCTCGACATCGAGGCCCGGGTCCGCGACGGGCTGTTGCAGCTGGCCCGCGATCTGGCCCTGCCGATCATCGCCACCAACGACCTGCACTACACCAAGGCCGA
>JAVEEG010000256.1 GCA_030840585.1 Frankiaceae bacterium
GGCTGATCGCCAGCCACGGCTGACCGCACCAACCGCGCGGCACGTAGAGGGCGCCGTCCGGACCGGCGAAGATCGGTCCGACATCGCCGTTGCACACCGCCGGGATCCCGCTGTCACCGCTGCCGTCCGCGGCGCCGTACGGGCTCGGATCGTTGAACGCGTACGTCCCCGTCGGGTGCCAGCTGAGGCCGCCGTCGAGCGAGCGCGCGCAACCGGACGCGAACGAATAACCGTTGTAGCCCGCGGTCTGCGAGCAGTTGTAGAGGATGTTCGGGTAGCCGACGGTCGGCAATCCCGCGACCGGCGGCGCGGCCGACAGTGATTCGTGATCGGACTGGTTGCACGCGGCCGGTGCGGTGGTCCACGTCGCGCCGCGGTCGTCGCTCCACGACAAGATCTGGCAGGTGCCGGCGAGGTCGGCTTTGTAGACCCGCGACGTGGCCTTGTCGACGTAGAGGAACGGGTCGAGTGACGTCGGGTGGGTGCTCGGGGTGATGTTGGTCCACGAGCGGCCGCCATTGGTGGAGCGGACGACTTTCGCCTGCACGTCGGAGTAGATCGTGCCGTCGCGGGCGATGCCGATGTTGGGCTCGCCGGCATTGGCGAACCCGGTGCGGAACAGGTCGATCCGCGGGCCCTTCGACGACTGCAACGACTGCGATCCGGCCGCGAAGGACACGGCATGCGGGCCGCTCGCCGACGATGCGACCGTCGGCATGGCGGCCGCGGCGAAAGACGCAGCTACGGCGATAGCGGCTCGGGGCCAGACTCTCGGCACAGGCGGGGTTTCGGCGCCACCGGGCCGAACCCTGCTACGTAGACGGCAGCGTCTGAACGACCGCCTTGAACAGCCATACGTCGCTGGAGACCACCGTGGCGGTCGTCGCCGGCGGCGTGACCGTCGTATCGACGCCGTACTTCGCGTTGTTGATGACCTGGACGAGGTACTGCTCGTGCGTGTGCGGATCCCGTACGACGTTGCCGCCGCCACCGAACGCCTGGCCCGGCAGCGCGGGCAGCGTCTGGCGCGGAACGCTGGGCAGCACGATCGGTACGCCGGGATTGGTGAACGTCATGTCGTTCTGGCCCGACGCCTGCGCGTACATCGACGACAGCGGCGCGTACTCCGGCGATCCGACGGTGTAAAAGATTCCCGCGGTGTCGTTCGCGAGGATGAACGCGTCGAAGCCGAGCAACGTCGTGTCCTGATAGACCGTGTCGAACGCCTTGCCGCGCTTCGTCCACGGCCCGCCGATGTCGGTGGCGCTCAGCAGCAACGGCGTGCAGTACATCTGCTGGCCCTTGGCGTGATGGCCGCCGCGATAGACCCACCAGTACTGGCCGTCGACCCGTTGCAGCCGGCCGTCGAGATCGCGCAGCAGCCGGCCGTAGCCGGTGTGGTTCGAGTCGGCCGCGGTGACGTCACCGCAGCGCAACCGCGGGCTCGCATCACCACCGAGCCACTGCCAGTTGATGCCGTCGGTCGACTCCATCATGAACGAGTCCTGCGGCGTCTCATCCAGTTCTTTGGGCCGGCTCCAGTGCACGCTGTGCGGCGTCGACACCAGCCGCTGGCCAACGGGATCCCAGACGACGTCGCCGCTGGAGAAGTGACCGAACGAGTACGGGTTGTCGGCCGAGTCGCTGATGTAATCGCCGGCCGGGCGGGCGATCGGGGGCAGCTTCGTGAACGCGCCTTCGATGTCGACGGCGGTCCAGGCATGCAAGTGCGGGTTGGTCTTCATCGTGTCGTGATGCCAAGCCCACAGCATCCAGGCCGGATCGCTCGATCGCCCGGTGAGCGCGCGCAGCGGAAGCATCGACGGGAACAGCAACTCGGCTTCGTGCACGTTGCTGCTCGCGATGGTCGCGATCGGGGCGGTGCCGACCGGCTCCCACTGCAGTCGCGGCGTCTGACCGTCGGTGGCCGCGGCGGTGCCGGCCATGCGGCCGCTCGCGGCGACGAGCGCCGAGAGTCCGGCGGACTTGAGCAGCGTGCGGCGACTGAACGGTGACACGAATCCCCCTGCGAACGACCCGAGCGGCCGTTCGAGTGTCCCGTGGGATCCCGGCTCTGTCTGCGGAGGTTGGGGCAGACTGGCGCCGTGGCCGACCTGAGTGATGCGAAGACGGCGTTGCACCACTACCTGAAGCAGACCCGTGCCGATCTGATCTGGAAGCTCGACGGGCTGAGCGAGCGCGACGCGAGACTCCCCCGCACCCCCACCGGCAACAACCTGCTCGGCATCGTCAAGCACTGCCTCAACGTCGAGGCCGGCTACTTCGGGCCGACGTTCGGCCGCGACTTCCCGGACGCCGGCGAACTCGTCTCGATGGACGCGTACGACGAAGACCCGCAAGCGGACTGGTACGCGACCGAAGACGAAAGCAAGGACGGCCTGATCGACCTCTACCGGCGGGTCGCGGCCTTCGCGGACGAGACCATCGCGCAGCTACCCCTCGACGCACCCGGCCGGGTTCCGTGGTGGCATCCGGAGCGGCAAGCCGTGACGCTGCAACGGATCATCGTGCACGTCATCTACGACCTCTCCCGGCACGCGGGTCACGCCGACATCCTGCGCGAGCAGCTTGACGAGACCGTTGGGTTGCAACAAGGAAACACCAATGTTCCCGATGGCTACGACTGGCCGGCGTACGTCGCGAAGCTCACCCGGCTGGCCGATCACGGCCCGACGTAGTCACCCGCACGATAGTCAGGCCGGGGCGTTGCTCCAGTCGAACTCGTAGAAGATCCAGTTGGTGTCCTTGAACGCCAGCGAAACGCCCTCCGCGCTGGCCTCGAACTCGCCCACGCCGCAACTGCCGTCGCTCCAGATGAAGCCGCCCTGCAACACGATGTGTGCCTCGTGCGTCTCGCCGGTGACCGGGTTGCGCAGGTAGTCGCCCTTGGCGCTGCCGATGCCGTCGATGCTGACACTGGAGTCCATGCCGTCGCGCTCGATCGTGATGCGCGCCTTCGCCACCGAGACACTGCTGAGGGTGGTCGCGAGGATCTCCCACGGCATGCCACCGAGCTCGCCGCCGAAGATCTGAGCGAGCGCGCCGAGTTGGTCGTCCGTGCACTCCGGTTCGACGACGAGTACGGCCTGCCCATTGCCGTCGTGGATCGCCTTCGGCCACTTGATCAGCGAAACGACCTTGAGCCCGGTGAGGTCGACGTCGCCGCACTGGCCGGACGTGATCTCGTTAGCGACGAGCGCCTGGCAGCTGCCGTCCGCCGACGACGGGAAACCGGAGAAGTTGCAGGTGCAGCCCGGGTTGCAGTTGCAGAACTCATAGCCGTGGCCAGTGAGCCGCCATTGCGTGCGTTGTTCCGTTGTGGTCGCTGACATAGCGCCTCCTCACATGGACATGGACGGCATCGAGATCAAGTGCGTGACGATTCCCGGCGAGATCACGATCGCGAGACCGAGACCGCCCTCCGCGCCGGCCACGACCCGGGCGATCGCCGGGCC
>JAVEEG010000263.1 GCA_030840585.1 Frankiaceae bacterium
GGGGGTGAGCTTGGGCTTGGGCGCGTCGACCCAGACCACCTGATCGTCGAGCGCGCGCAACCGATCGGCCAGCGCCACGCAGAAAGTATCGGCCGCGACCGTGAGCCGGGGAGGCCACGACACGCGATCTCGCCAGTGCTCCCGTGGATCGCCTCAGCGGTCACGGTTGTGTGCTGCGGGGAGCACAGACCCCCAGGAGCTAGGCGACGAGGCCGAGGCGGCGGAGTTCGACGGTGAGGTCGTGCGGGTTCGTCGAGGCGAGCATCGCCGCGTCGAGCGTGATGACGCCGTCGCGGATCAGCGCCACCAGGTGCTGGTCGAACGACTGCATGCCGTAGAACGAACCCTCGGTGATCAGCGACGTAATCGTGGAGGTCTTCTCCGGGTCGACGATGGCGTCGGCGACGCGGCCGGTGTTGATGCAGACCTCCATCGCGACGCAACGGCCTTCGCCGTCGGCGCGCGGGACGAGACGCTGGCAGATGATGCCGCGCAGCGCGCCGGCGAGTGACAGCCGGACCTGCTTCTGCTCGTGCGGCGGGAAGAAGTCGATGATGCGGTTGATGGTTTCCTGCGCGTCGGTGGTGTGCAGCGTCGACATGACGAAGTGACCCGTCTCGGACGCCGCGAGCGCCGCCTTCACCGTCTCGATGTCACGCATCTCACCGACGAGGATGACGTCGGGGTCCTGCCGCATCGCGGCCCGCAGCGCGGTGGTGAAGTCCTCGGTGTCGACGCGTACCTCGCGCTGGTTGATCATCGCCAGCTTGTCGAAGTGCAGCACCTCGATCGGGTCCTCGATCGTGACGACGTGGACCTCGCGGTTGGAGTTGATGTGGTCGATCATGCCGGCGAGCGTGGTCGTCTTACCGGACCCAGTCGGGCCGGTCACGAGGATGAGACCACGGGGTTCGAGCGCGAGTGAGGCGAGTACCGGCGAGAGCCCGAGCTCGTCGAGCGGGATCGCGCCGACGGAGACCCGCCGGAAGACCAGACCGGCCGAGCCGCGGGAGCGGAACGCGTTGACCCGGAACCGGCCGACGCCGGGAAGGGAGTAGGCGAAGTCGGCCTCGTTGCTGCGCTCGAACTCCTCGGCCAGGTCCGTCCGCAACACCTCTCGCACCATCTGCTCGGTGTCGGCGGCGGTGAGGTCGCGGGTCTGCAGCTTGCGCAACGTGCCGTCGATGCGGACGCGGGGCGGCGACCCGACCTTGCAGTGCAGGTCGGAGCCTCCGCACTCGACGAGTGCACGGAGGAACGGCTCGATCGTCAAAGTCGAGGTCACAGGAAGATGTTCGGCCGCGCGCGACCCGGTCTTGACCCGTCCGCGAGGACTAATGCTCCGAATAGCCCATAACCGGGGCCGAGCTCAGCCGATGACCGCGATGACGTCGCCCTCTTGGACCACGTCACCCTCGTTGACCCGCAGCTCGGTGACGGTGCCGGCGGTCTCGGCGATGACCGGGATCTCCATCTTCATCGACTCCAGGATCACCAAGGTGTCGCCGTCCTCGACGGCATCACCCTGCTTGACCACGACCTTCCAGACGTTCGCCACCATCTCGGCGCGTACTTCGTCAGCCACGGCTACATCCAACCATTCATCGCTGGTCGAGTTCGCGCTGCAGTCGCTCGGCAGTCGCCTTCCAGTGCGCGGATTCGGCTTGCCATTTGCGTAATTCGGACAGCAGCCCGGTAATGACCTCGTCGGTGGCGCCGTCCGGCTGACCGGGCTCGCGAGTGCCGGCCCGAAGGCGAGCCAGCAGTACGACGACGGCCAGCCCGAGGACCATCACCACGAGGATTAGCAGCGGAACGGCGACGGCCTACCTACCCGTCCAGCGCGGCTCGCGCTTATCGAAGAACGCGGCGACACCCTCCGCGACATCGGCAGTCGTCGTAAGCAACGACAGCTGTGCCTGCATGGCTTCCAACGCGGCCGGCAACCCGGCGGTCTCCTCGGCCGCGACCCACGCCGCCTTGCCGAGACGTACGGCGACCGGTGCGGCCCGCGCGACCTTCTCGACGTACGCCGTTACGTCGTCGTCGAACGTGGCGTCGGGGAACACGCGCGAGACGAGCCCCATCTGCCATGCGGTGCGCGCGTCGAACCGTTCGCCGGTGAGCATGTAGTCCATCGCGTGCTTCGGCGACACATGTCTGGTCAGCAGTGCGCTGACCATGAACGGCCACAGCCCGCGGTCGACTTCGGGCATGCCGAAGCTGGCGCTCTCTTTCGCGAGTACGACGTCGCAGCCGGCGGCGAGGCCGATGCCGCCGGCGAGGCACAGCCCTTGCACTCGCGCGACGACGGGCTTCGGGCATTGGCGCATCGCGATGACGAGGTCTTTGAGCCGGCCGCGGGCTTCGTGTTTTTCCAACCCGTTCGCGTCGTCGGCCATGACCGCGAGATCGGCGCCCGCACTGAAGACCCGGTCACCCGCGGACGAGACGAGCACCGCGGTGATCGACGGGTCGCCCGTTGCGGTGCGTACTCCGTCGACCAACCCGTCGAGTACGGCGGACGACAACGCGTTGCGCTTGTCCTCGCGGTTGATCCGCAGCTCGAGGACTCCGCCGCTGCGGTTGGTGAGCAGTTCGGTCATGACCGCATCTTGTCGACGAGGCCCGTGTCGTAGTCGCCAGAGACGAAGCGCGGATCGGCGAGCAGTTCGGTGAAGAACGGCAGGTTGGTCTTGAGCCCTTCGATGGTGAAGCCGGCGACGGCGGCACGGGCGCGTTCGATCGCTTCGTCGCGATCGGCGGCGTACGCGCAGAGCTTTGCGAGCAACGGGTCGTAATTGGGAGTCACGACGTTGCCGCTGGTGTAGCCGGCGTCGATCCTGATCCCGTCACCGCTTGGCTCGATCCATGTCGTGATCGTGCCGGGCGAAGGCAGGAACCGCTTGGGATCTTCGGCGTACACACGCAGTTCGATCGCATGTCCGTGCGGGGTGATCGTGCCGAGGTCGGGGCGCGGTTCGTCACCGGCGGCGATGCGCAACTGCTCCTCGACGAGGTCAACGCCGGTGACGAGTTCGGTGACCGGATGCTCGACTTGAAGCCGCGTGTTCATCTCGAGGAACACGTACTCCTGTGCGGCCGGATCGACGAGGCATTCGACCGTGCCGGCGTTGCGGTAGCCGACCGCTTGGGCCGCGGTGACCGCGCCGGCGAGCATGCGTTGGCGGAGGTCGTCGGCGACCCCGGGGGACGGCGTTTCTTCGGCGACTTTCTGGTGCCGTCGCTGCACGCTGCAGTCGCGCTCGCCCAGCGCGACGACGGTGCCGTCGGCGAGGCCGAGCACCTGCACCTCGACGTGCCGCGCGTTCTCGACGTACCGCTCCAGCAGGATCGACGGCGACGAGAAGAACCGTTCCGCACGGGTGCGCGCGGTCTCGTACGCCTTGCGGAGTTCCGCTTCGTCGCGGGCAACGCCCATGCCGATGCCCCCGCCGCCGGCCGCGGCCTTGACCATGACCGGGTAGCCGATCTCCTTCGCGGCGGTGACGGCGTCCTCGACGTCGGGCACCGGGTCCGGCGTACCGGCGGCGACGGGCACACCGGCGGCGGACATCCGGTTGCGCGCGTTGATCTTGTCGCCCATGGCTTCGATCGCATCCGGGCTCGGACCGACCCAGGCGAGGCCCTTGTCGATGACGGCTTGGGCGAACCGCGCGTTCTCGGCGAGAAAGCCGTAACCGGGGTGGATGGCGTCGGCACCGGCGCGCTGCGCGGCTTCGAGGACGCGGGCGATGTCGAGGTAGGAGTCCTTGGGCGGGGCCGGTCCGAGCAGGATCGCCTGGTCGGCCTCGCGGACGAACGGCAAGTCGGCGTCGGCCTCGGAGTAGACCGCGATGGTGCGCACGCCGAGGCGGGCGGCGGTGCGCAGGACGCGGCGCGCGATCTCGCCACGGTTGGCAACGAGCAACGATTCGAACACGAGCAGGGACACTAGCGGCGTGAGCCTGGCGGTGGTCGTGCTGGTCGGCGCCGTGCTGCTCGGGCTCGCTGCCGGCGGCTCGTGGCGGCGGCTGGCCTTGCTGCCGGTGCGGCGGCTGTCGCTGGTGGTCTTCGCCGTCTTGGCCCAGGCGGGTGGCGCGGTGCTCGGGCTGCTCGGGGTCGCCGACGAGTCGACGTCGTACGTGGTCGGGCTGGCGGTCTCGGCGACGCTCGCGTTGCTGTTTTGCTTTGGAAACGCTCGGGTTTTCGGGGTACCGC
This sequence comes from Frankiaceae bacterium, assembly GCA_030840585.1. Classification (GTDB taxonomy): domain Bacteria; phylum Actinomycetota; class Actinomycetes; order JAFAQI01; family JAFAQI01; genus BP-197. The sequence goes on from JAVEEG010000263.1 coordinate 4,222, forward strand.
TGGTGACGCTGGGCTTGTTGTCGAACGCGGTCGTGGTCGCGGCGAACGGTGCGATGCCGGTGTCGATCGTGGCGGCGTACCACGCGCGGGTGCCGATTCTCGCGATCTCGTCGGGGACGGATGCCCGGCACGAGATCGCGGGTGACGGTACGGCGCTGTCGTGGCTCGGTGACGTCGTACCCGTGCCGCTACCGTTCCGCCCGGAGGTCGTGAGCGTCGGGGACGTGCTGGTGGTGGCCGGGTTGGCCGAGCTAGTAGTGCTCGGCATGCTGCCGGGTTCGGCTGGTGTGGTGGGATGGCGGCGACGAGAGGAGCCATCTCATGGCGAAGAAGGCACGCAAGCGGCGGGCGCGTAAGAAGAGCAAGGCCAACCACGGCCGCCGGCCCAACGCGTAGGGTTTCCGGCTCGAGCTTCAAGATCAACCAGGAGTAGTTGCACCCCGAACCGGCGATTTTCGCCGCGGAGCCTGCAACTACTCCTTGTTGATCTTGGGAGTGGTTAGGGAGAAGCAACGTGCCCACCGCGACCCAAGGTGACGCGACGATCGAGATCGCCGCGGATCCGACCGTCGTCTACGACGTGATCTCCGACGTGACCCGGATCGGTGAGCGCAGCCCGGAGTGCTATCGCGCCGAGTGGCTCGACGGCGCAAAAACGGCGCACGTCGGCGCACGCTTCCGCGGCTTCAACCGCATCGGCGTCATCCGGTGGTCGACGACCTGCGTCGTAACGGCGGCTGAGCCGGGCCGGCAGTTCGCGTTCACCGTCCTCAGCGGGCGCGGGCGAGAAGAAACCAAATGGCGCTATGCGATCCGCGCAACGGACACGGGATGCAGCGTCACCGAGTCGTACGAGTTCCTCTGGTGTCCGCTGTTGGCCCGCATCGCGGAGATCCCGTTCCCCCGCGACCGGCAGCTGCGCCGTGGCATCCGCGAAACGTTGGCCGGCATCAAAGAATCTGCTGAGGCAGCGGCGACCGCCCGGTAGCCGCTGCCGAACCGGAAGTTGTGCACCAAGAAATCGGACATCCCGCAGATTCTGGTGCACAACTTCCGTACCTTACCGCCGCGTGAGTATGTACTTGCAATGCTCGACCGCACCGCTACCGACGCGGAGAATGCGGGGCGATCTTCGCCCGATACAGGGGGGACGCCATGCCTGCTCCGCTGTTCCTGTTTTTCGCCCCGGTCGCCGTGGCGACTCCTGTCCCACTACCGTCGGCGGGCGTTACGCCATCGCCCGAGGTAACCCCGCCGCCCGGCGCATCACTGCACTTGACCGGTGGCCAGTCGATCACGTTCGTCGTCCTAGTCGGATTGGTGGTCGGCCTTCTATGGCTGGTCCCGACGATGTCCGACCTCGCTGCGACGAACAGGCGCCGCGCGGCGGCGCAAGATCTCCTCAAGATGCTCGCCGAAGAGTCAGCGGAGCGGAGCGCCGACACCGCTAGCCGGAAGGAACGCAGCATCCGTCTCATCGCAGCGATACGGCAGTGGCAGCGAGGAATGCAGGGGCTGACGCGTGGGCTGCTCGCCCTGATCGTCCTCACGCTTCTCGCGGTTGCCCTTGCGGCCGTGCTGGTGTCAGACGCCGCAGACAGCAGCGATCTTCGGAAGACGATCGTCACGTCGCTGACGACGGCATTCGCGACGATCGCGGGGTTTTACTTCGGGTCGCGAACCGCCCAGAACGCAGCGGAAGACAGTGCGCCCGCTGCGCCGCCTGTAGCCGTGCCCCCACCTCCGCCCGCGCCGCCACCGAACGGTGGAGGCGCAACGACCAGCTCGGGTGGTTCCGCACCGGAACCCCCCTCGGCTCCGTCGGCGCAAGGTCCGCAGCAGTAACTCAGCCGTAGGTCTGGCCGGGCGCGACGACAGCGAGTCCCCGCACAAGCCAGCCGACGTAG
>JAVEEG010000268.1 GCA_030840585.1 Frankiaceae bacterium
CGACGACGCGCTGCCGCACGTGTTCGACCGCTTCTTCCGCGCCGACGAAGCGCGCGCGTTGCCGGGCTCCGGCCTCGGCCTAGCGATCGTCAAGCAGGTCGTGGACAGTCTCGGCGGCACCATCGAGCTGCACAACCGGCCCGACGGCGGCGCGGTCGCGACCATGACGTTGCCGGTGGCCGCCCGCCCGCAGCCGGATCCCGCCGTACCGTTGCCGGTCGAGCAGACGCTGTTCCAGTAATCCCGCCGTAAGGTCGAGTCGTGTCGTGGCTGCACCTCGACGTGCGCAGCGCGAGCGTCACGGCGGTCGTGCTGCTGGCGCTTGCGCTGATCGCGCCGCTGGCGCGACGGCGTTGGTCGGCCTGGCTCGCCGCCGCGGCGTTCGAGACCGCGGTCGTGTGCGCGCTGTTCGCGCTCTGGCAGGTCGCCAACGGCATGACCCACGGCCACGAGCAGGGCGGGCTCAGCCACGGTCGTGACGTCTGGGCGGCGGAGCGTTGGCTGCACCTGCCGTCGGAGACCAGCGCGCAGCAACTGGTCCTCGGCCATCACACCGTCGTGCGCGCGATCAACTACTACTACGCGACCGCGCACCTGACCGGCATGGTGGTGTTCCTCGTGTGGCTGTGGCTGCGGCACCGCGATCGTTACCCGCAGTGGCGCAACATCGTCGCGATCTTCACCGGCATCGCGTTGCTGGTCGAGATGATCCCGGTCGCGCCGCCGCGGCTGATCGGTCACACCGGGTTGGTTGACACCGCGACGCTGTACGGCCAGAGCGTCTACGCGTTCGTCGGCAGTGACCTCGCCGATCAGTACGCCGCGCTGCCGTCGATCCATGTCGGCTGGGCGGTGCTGATCGCGGTCGCCGTGGTGCGCTGCGGCCGCGGCTGGGCGAAGTGGATCGTGGCCCTCGGCCACGGGCTCGGCACGTTCCTTGTCGTCGTGCTGACCGCCAACCATTACTGGCTCGACGGCATCTCGGCGATCACCGTGCTGGCACTTGCGTGGGTGGCCGAGCGCGGGCTACGCCGGCTGACGTCGCGCTGGTCGCTGCGGCAACTTGTTCCGGCTCATCAGATCCAGCCCGATCAGATCCAGCAGGGCGCGGACTCGTGATGTTGGTTGCGTTTCTCGCCCGCGTCGCACACCTGTAGCCACATCCGATCCATCCATTGGTCGTACGTGATGACCTGGCCGGACAGCACCGGATAGAAGTAGCCGAAGTTCCAGGTGACACTGCCGAGGTAGACGGCGACAGCGACCGCGGCCAGGGCTTTGCGGACCGGCAATTCCAGCCACACCCGGGTGAGCCCGGTCCAGTTCGACGCAGCGGCGCCGAACACCTCACCGACCGTCCGCACCGCGCGGGTGGCGAGCAGCATGCCGATCGCCATCGTCAGCGCGAGCACCATGAATGGCACGTCGGGCAGCAAGTAGAACAGGAACATCGTCCGGTGACAGTTGTCCGCCGGATGGCAGTTCGGCACGACCTGGGTCTCCTCGAAGATCCAGATGACATAGCCGAACAAGAAGCTCACCATGATCGCCGCGGCGCGCCAGTCGAATCGGCCGAGCATCCGCCACGCCACGGCGAGCAACGCCGGGATCGACAGCCACCAGATCAGCGGCGTACCGATGCCGAGCACTTCCTGCGAACACGAGGCGGCGCCGCAGCCCTTCGGGGTCTGGTAGTAGTACGAGACCGGCCGGGCGAGCAGCAGCCAACCCCACGGGTTCGACAGGTACGGATGCGCCGCCGCCAGGTTGCGATGGAACGACCACATCTCCTGGTGGTAGGCCCACCATCCGTGCAGTACGGCGAACCCGTGCGTGATCCATGACTGCCCGGCGTGCACGTACTTGTCGTGGTCGTACGCATGCACTCCGTCGGAGACGAACCAGCCGGTCCACGACGCGACGTACACGATCACCGGCAGGACGACGAACGGCACCAGCGCGACGAATCCGTCGTACAGCAAGCCGTTGCCAACTGGCGCCGCGTCGCCGGCCACTCGGCGGGCGCCGACGTCCCACCACATCGCCAGCAGCAGGAACGCGGGGATCCAGAACGCACCGTCCCACTTGGTAGCGAACGCCGCGCCGAGGCAGAGACCGCAGGCGATCCGCCAGGGCCGCAAGCCGAGGAAGCCGATCCGGTCGCCGTGCTCGAGTCGTTCGGCGACCCGGCGGCGGCCGTCGTCGCGGTCGAGGACGAGGCAACCGAACGCCGCCAGCACCCAGAACATCAAGAAGATGTCGAGCATCGACGTCCGGCTCTGCACGAACTCCAGCCCGTCGAGACTCAGTAATAGCGCGGCGATGCAACCGAGCACCGTCGACCGGAACATTCGCCGGGCGATCCGGGCGATGAGCAGGATGCTGAGGCTGCCGACGATCGCGGCGGAGAAGCGCCAGCCGAGTTCGTTGTTGCCGAACATCGCCTCGCCGATCGCGATCAGCCACTTGCCGAGCGGCGGGTGCGCGATGAACGCCGCGTTGCCGTCCTTGTTCAGCTCGACGCCGTGGTGCAGCAAACTCCACGCGTCGCCGGCGTAATAGGTCTCGTCGAAGACTTTGCCGTGCGGCCGGGTGATCCGGTACAGCCGCAGGAACAGCCCGATCGCGGTGATGAGCAGCGGGATGCCCCAGCCCCACCAGCCGTCGTCCGGCAGCGGCCGCCGGAGCCGGGCCAGCCGGTCGGGGATGCCTGCCGGTCGTTCGGTGTGGGTGTCGGGTACGGCGCTCCACACGTCGCTCGACACGCCACTCATCGTAGGTGGCGCATGATGACCCAGTGCCGCTCGTCCTCGCCGCGACCCCGATCGGCAACATCGCTGACGCGTCGCCGCGGCTGCGGGACGCACTCGCGACGGCCGATGTCATCGCCGCCGAGGACACCCGCCGGCTGAACCGCCTGGTCGCCGCCCTCGACATCGTGGTGACCGGCCGGATCGTGTCGTTCTACGACGCCGTCGAAGCCGCGCGCACGCCACCGCTGCTGGCCGATCTGGTCGGCGGCCGGACGGTGCTGCTCGTCAGCGACGCGGGCATGCCGCTGGTCTCCGACCCCGGACACCGGCTGGTCGCCGCGGCGATCGACGCGGGCATCGACATCACCGTGCTCCCGGGGCCGTCGTCGGTGCTCGCGGCGGTCGCGCTCGCCGGGCTGCCCACCGACCGGTGGTGCTTCGAGGGCTTCCTGCCCCGGCGCGCGGGCGAGCGCCGGCGCCGGCTGGCCGAGCTAGTGCGGGAGCCGCGGACCATCGTGTTCTTCGAGGCACCGCACCGGGTCGCGGCGGCGCTCGCCGATCTCGGCAGTGCCTTCGGGGCCGACCGCCGGGCCGCGGTGTGCCGGGAGCTGACGAAGACTTACGAAGAGGTACGCCGGGGCACCCTCGCGGAACTCACCGAGTGGGCTCGCACCGGTGTGCGCGGGGAGATCGTGCTGGTCGTCGCCGGCGCACCGGCCGAGTCGCCAGCCGATGTTGACGACGCGACGCTCGCCACCGCTGTCGCCGTACTGCTGGAGACCGGGATGACCCGGCGCGACGCGGTCGATCAGGTGGCGGCCGAACACGGCGTGCCGCGCCGCCGGGTCTACAGCGCCGCCACGTAAAACGTTTCGCCTGCTCACTAGGCTGCGAGACATGCCCCGGCACATCCTCACTGCGGTCGCGTGGCCGTACGCCAACGGCCCGCGGCACATCGGCCACGTCGCCGGATTCGGCGTGCCGTCAGACGTGTTCAGTCGCTACCAACGGCTGGCCGGCAACAACGTGCTGATGGTGAGCGGCACGGACGAGCACGGCACCCCGATCACGGTGCAGGCCGACAACGAGGGCGTGTCGCCGCGGGTGCTCGCCGATCGCTACAACCGCGTCATCGCCGAGGACTTGCAACGGCTCGGGCTCGCTTACGATCTGTTCACCCGGACGACGACGCGCAATCACTACTCGGTCACCCAGGACCTGTTCCGGCAACTGCACGCGAACGGTTACGTCGTCGAGAAGCCGACGCTGTCGGCGATCAGCCCGTCGACCGGCCGCACGCTGCCGGACCGCTACATCGAGGGCACCTGCCCGATCTGCGGGTACGACGGCGCGCGCGGCGACCAGTGCGACAACTGCGGCAACCAGCTCGACCCGGAGCAACTGCTGAACCCGCGCAGCCGGATCAACGGCGAGATGCCGGATTTCGTGCAGTCGCAGCACTTCTTCCTTGACCTGCCGGCGTTCGCCGACGCGCTCGGATCGTGGTTGCAGTCGCGGACCGACTGGCGCCCCAACGTGTTGAAGTTCTCGCTCAACCTCGTCGAAGACCTGAAGCCGCGGGCGATCAGCCGCGACCTCGACTGGGGCGTGCCGATCCCGCTGCCCGGGTGGGAGGACCGCGGCGACAAGCGGCTGTACGTGTGGTTCGACGCGGTCATCGGTTACCTGTCGGCGTCGATCGAATGGGCCCGGCGCAGCGGTGACGCGGACGCGTGGCGGCAGTGGTGGACCGAGCCCGATGCCGAGTCGTACTACTTCATGGGCAAGGACAACGTCACGTTCCACAGCGTGATCTGGCCGTCGATCCTGCTTGGGTACGACGGCGAAGGCGCGCACGGCGGATCGCCTGGTGACCTCGGCCGGTTGTCGCTGCCGACCGAGGTCGTGTCGAGCGAGTTCCTCACGATGGAGGGCCGCAAGTTCTCCTCCAGCCGCAGCGTCGTGATTTACGTGCGCGACTTCCTCGACCGCTACTCCGCCGACGCGTTGCGCTACTACCTGTCCGCGGCCGGCCCGGAGAGCAACGACACCGACTTCACCTGGTCGGAGTTCGTCCGGCGTAACAACGACGAACTCGTTGCCGCGTGGGGGAATCTGGTCAACCGCACGCTGTCGTTCACGGCGAAGAACATCGGCTCGATCCCGGAAGCCGGTGAGCCGACCGACGCCGATCGCGGGTTGCTCGCTACGACAAGTGCAGCGTTCGAGACGGTGGGTGCCGACCTCGGCCGCTCGCGGATCAAGGCGGCGATCGCCGAGTCGATGCGAGTCGTCGCAGAGGCCAACAAGTACCTCTCCGATCAAGCGCCGTGGAAGTTGCGCGAGAGCGACCCGGATCGGATGCGGGTGATCCTGCACACGGCGCTGCAAGCGATCAGCGACTGCAACACGATCCTCGCGCCGTTCCTGCCGCACAGCGCGCAACAGGTGCACACGATGCTCGGTCGCGACGGCGTGCTCGCGCCGAGCCCGGAGCTGCGCGAGGTCGACGACCTCGACGGCGGTCCGTCGTACCCGGTCCTCACCGGCGACTACACGACGGCGGCCCGCTGGCAGTCCGAGCCGATCCCGACCGGGGTCGAAGTGGCGCCGCCGACGCCGTTGTTCACGAAGCTCGATCCGTCGATTGTCGACGAGGAGCTGGCGCGCATGGAGCATGGCGGGTGACTGAGCCTGCCGCTCGGCGCGGCGCCGGTCGCGAGGGCGAGCCGCCACCCGCGCCGGATCCGTTGCCGCGACCCGCACTCGACAGCCACTGCCATCTCGACCTGATGGACGTCGCGGTCGCTGATGCCGTCGCGCAGGCGCGCGCCGTCGGCATCGAGCGGATGGTGACCGTCGGCGTCGACGCCGCGACCTCGCGCTGGCAGGTCGAGACCGCCGAGCAGTACGACGGCGTCTACGCCGCGGTCGCCGTACATCCGAACGAAGCGCCCGCGGCAGGTGAGGCGGACTGGGCCGAGATCGAGCGGCTCGCGTCGCATCCGAAGGTCGTCGCGGTCGGCGAGACCGGCCTCGACCATTACCGGACCGGCGAGGACGGCCGGCCGCGGCAGGAGGAGTCGTTCCGCCGGCACATCGACATCGCGAAGCGCACCGGCAAGGCGGTGATGATCCACGACCGGGACGCGCACGACGAGGTCATGCGAGTGCTCGACAGCGAAGGCGCGCCGGATCGCGTGGTCTTTCATTGCTTCTCCGGCGACGCGGCGTTCGCCCGGCAATGCGCCGAGCGCGGCTATGTGATGTCGTTCGCCGGCAACATCACGTTCAAGAACGCCGACGAGCTGCGGGCGGCTGCGGCGATCGCGCCGGCGGAACTGATCCTCGTCGAGACCGACGCGCCGTTCCTGACCCCGATGCCCTACCGCGGCCGGCCCAACGCGCCGTACCTCGTGCCGCTGACGGTGGCCGCGCTGGCGGCGGTCCGCGGCGAGGACGTCGCCGGGCTCGCCGACGCCATCTCAGCGACCGCAAACCGGACCTTCGGCTGGGCCTGACCCCCGTCCCGCTTGAGTGGCCCGTGGGGCTGGTGGGACGGGGGTGGGACCGGGTCACAAGCCCGCCGCCACGGCGTTGTGACCCGTCACCCAGTTCCGGTGGCCCGAATTGCCTAGTCCCTGGGCCGATCGTTACCCTCAACGAAGACTTAGACGGCCGGATCGGGCCTCCCGCGGCACCGCCGCGAGCCTGGATGACCAGGTTGCACCGCGAAAACGTGCGGTGCCGACGCCCGTGCCCGGAAGGCTCGACGCTCGGAGAACTGTGCGCCGCTCACCGCTCACTATTGCCTTGTTCGCGGTCGTCATCCTCGCCCTCGGTGGCGGAGCGACCGCGTTCGCCATGATGGACAAGACCGTCCGGGTCGACGTCGACGGCCAGCAGGCGTCGGTACGGACGTTCGCCAGCAACGTCGCGGGCGTCCTGCGCAAGGCACACCTCGTGGTCGGCCCGCACGACACCGTCGCGCCGGATCTCTCCGCACCGGTCAAGGACGGCTCGAAGGTTGTCGTCCGGCACGGCCGGCAGATCACGGTCACGGTGAACGGCAAGCAGCGGCAGGTCTGGGTGACCGCGCTCTCGGTCGATGACGCGCTCGACCAGCTCGGCCTGCGCACCGACGGCGAATGGCTGTCGGCGTCGCGATCGCTGTCCATCCCGCGGCAGGGCTTGTCGCTCACGGTCCGGCTGCCGCAGCACGTCACGATCCTCGCCGACGGCCGCCGCAAGACCGTCGACACGACCGCCCCCGACGTCCGCACGTTGCTGCACGACCTGAAGGTCAAGGTCGGTCGGATGGACCGGGTGAGCGTGCCGCTGACCCGCTACCCGACGAGCGGTCTCGTGATCACCATCGACCGCGTCTCGCAGAAGATGGTCAGCCAGTCGGTCGTCGTACCGTTCCGCACCCTCACGGTGAAGACGTCGTCGCTGTACGTCGGCCAGTCGAAGATCACCCGTTACGGCACGCCGGGCGTACGGCTGAACACCTATCGACTCGTGTGGAAGAACCACAAGTTGATGCGCCGGGTGCTGGTGAGTTCGGTGATCAAGGCGAAGTCGATCCCGCAGCACGTCGAGGTCGGCACCAAGCCGAAGCCGCGCTACAGCCCGACGGCCGACGGTCTCAACTGGTCCGCGCTGGCGCGCTGCGAGTCCGGCGGCAACCCGCGCTCGGTGTCGTCCGACGGTCGGTTCCGTGGGCTCTACCAGTTCACGATCGGGACGTGGCAGGGCGTCGGTGGCTCCGGCGACCCGATCGACGCCTCGTCGAGCGAGCAGACCTACCGCGCGCAGATCCTCTACCGCCGGTCCGGCGATTCGCCGTGGCCGACCTGCGGGCATTACCTGTACACCTGACGGGTGGCGTTGCTCGGTCCGGCCGACGTACGGCGGCTCGCGACCGAACTCGGGGTCCGGCCCACCAAGAAGTGGGGCCAGAACTTCGTCGTCGACGCGAACACGGTGCGGCGCATCGTCCGCACGGCCGCGCTTGATCCGGCTGACGTCGTCCTCGAAGTAGGTCCGGGTCTCGGATCGCTGACGCTCGGATTGCTCGACGCCGGCCTGCACGTCACTGCGGTCGAGGTCGACCCGGCGTTGGCGCATCAGCTGCCGCAGACGGTCGCCGCGTACGCACCGGACGCGGTCGACCGGCTCGACGTCGTAGCGGCCGATGCGCTTGCGGTCGATTCGCTGCCCGGCCCGGCGCCGACTGCACTGGTGGCGAACCTGCCATACAACGTCGCGGTCCCCGTGCTGCTGCATGCGCTGGAACGCTGGCCGTCACTGCGAACCGCGCTGGTCATGGTGCAGGCCGAGGTGGCCGACCGGATCGTCGCACCGCCGGGGTCGCGGACGTACGGCGTTCCCTCGGTCAAGGTCGCGTGGTGGGCGAGTGCGCGCCGGGTCGGTGCGGTGCCGCGCGGCGTGTTCTGGCCGGTACCCAACGTCGACTCCGCGTTGGTCGCCGTCCACCGTCGAGAACCGCCCGCGGTCGACGTAACCCGTGAGCGGGTGTTCGCCGTCGTGGATGCGGCGTTCGCGCAGCGGCGCAAGTCGTTGCGGGCCGCGCTGGCCGGGTTCGCCGGATCTGCGGACAACGCCGAGCGCGCCGTCCGGGTCGCCGGGCTGGATCCGCTCGCCCGCGGCGAATCGCTGTCGGTCGAGGACTTCTCCCGTCTCGCCGCTGCGATTGAGTCCGTAGGATCGTGATCGTGAGGCGGGCGGGGTGACCGGCGGACCCAGCGCGCCGTTGCGGCCGCGATTCCCCGGTCCGGGATCCGTCACCGTGCGGGTGCCGGCGAAGGTCAACCTGCATCTGTCCGTCGGCGACCTACGTAAGGACCGCTTCCACGAAGTCGTCACGGTCTAC
>JAVEEG010000287.1 GCA_030840585.1 Frankiaceae bacterium
TTGGGCAACGGCGGCAGGACGAAGTCGTCGTCGGTCAGGGTGGCCAGCCGCAGGCTGCGGCCGCCGTAGCCGAGTTCGGCGCGAGTCAAGCCGCCGACCAGATGCCGCACGAGCATCGTCGGATCGAGATCCTCCAGGAACTCGCGCACCGGCCCGACCAACGTCGGACCGAGGCTGCGCGCGGTGAGCGTTCGGTCGAACAACCACGACCGCGCGTCCGGATCCTTCAGCGTCTCGGCGAGCAAATCACCGAACAGCAGTACGTCGATTCCTGCATCACGCAGGGTGTCCGCGAAGGCGTCGTGTTCCTGCCGGGCCCGCTGGACCCAGAGGATCTCGTCGAACAACAGCTCGTCGACGTTCGACGGGGTGAGCCGGCGCAACTCGAGGTCGGGCCGGTGCAACATCACCCGGCGCAGCACGCCGACCTCGCTGTCGACATGGCACCTCGGGCCGGTGGGGGTGGCCGGCCCGAGGTGGCTAGTCGCGACGGTCACGACGCCGGTTCCAACTCGTCGACCGTAAGGTCGGCGAGGTCGGGGTGAAGGTCGATCGGCTCGGGTGCGGTCCCTTCCCGTTCCTTGCGGGCCTTGAGGAACGCGTAGATCGGCAGGCCGATGAGGATCCCGATCAGAGCCTGGTACACGGCCTGGTAGCCCGAGGCCGCGGTGACCCACAGCGAAAACAGCACCGACGCGCCCGCGATCGCGAGGTCCCGGGTGAGCATCCATCCGTGCACCTGACGCCGCCGCGACACGAGGTAGCTCAGCTGCGCGCAGGCGGCGAAGAAGTACGGGATGGCGACGGTGACGACCGACAGCGTCACCAGGTAGGTGAACACCGTCAGCCCGGTCTCGAGTCCGGAGTAGCTGTAGGCCATCAACAGGCTCGGCACGGCGGCACCGACGACGATGCCGAACGACAGCGCACCCTGACGGTTGCGGCGCAGGAACGCGCGCGGGAACAGGTCGTGCGTGGCGGCGGCGTACGGCATCTCCGCGGTGATCAGCGTCCAGCCGTTGAGGGCACCGAGGCCGGAGATCACCGCGACCGCGGCGACGAGCTTGCCGACGATCCACGCGTCGCCGAACATCGACTGGAACGCGGCGACGAACGGCGCGCCGTCCTTCACCAACTGGTCGTGCGGTTCGAGGCCCATGACCGCGGCCGTGACCACGACGTAGAGGATCGCGGCGAGGCCGGTACCGATCACTGATGCCCGGCCGACGTTACGGCGCGGGTTGCGCACCCGGCCGGCCGCGATCGCCGCGGTCTCGACGCCGATGAACGAGAACAGCGCGACGCCGGCGGCGATCGAGATGCCGCTGTAGAGGCTGCCGCCGGTCGCGTTGAACGGCCCGAAGTTGGCGCTGCTGACGAAGAACCAACCGACCACACCGACGATCAGCAACGGCACGAACTTCAGCACCACGGTGATGTTCTGGAAGATTGCCATCCGTTTGACACCGGCGAGGTTGATCACCGCCGGGATCCAGAGGCCGGTCATTGCGACCCCGAAGTTGGTCCAGCCGTTGCTGCCGGACCAGCCGAACAGCGACTCGACGTAGAGCACCCATGATGCGACGATCGCCGCGTTGCCGGCCCAAGCGGTGATCCAGTAACACCACGCGGTGAGGTAACCGGCGAAGTCGCCGAACTCGTGCCGGGCGTACGCGTACAGGCCGCCGTCGATGGTCGGCACCCGCTTGGTCAGCTGGCCGAACATCAGCGCGAGCAAGATGGCGCCCACCGAGATGGTGAGCAACGTGAGGATGGAACTGGTGCCCGCGCCGGCCATCACGGCAGGCATCGTGAACACGCCGGTGCCGATGACACTGCCGATGACGAGGGCGGTCGCCGAGGTCACCCCGAGCCGGTTGGTTTGGCTACCGACCGGTGCCTGCGCCGATGGTCGCGATGCGACGGTGGTCATGTCATTCACCTACTTCGTGTGGCCCCATGTCGAGGCGGAACGGCGGGTACTTGTCGGTCATCAGCGCGGCGTACGCCGCCACCCGGAGGACCCAGCGGTTCAGGCCCATGACCAGGTCGTAGATGGATTTCGGATAGCGGCCGGTCACGGCGAGCGCGACGGCGGCGATGACCGCGAGCAGGCCGATCAGCCCACCGGCGATGTGCCAGCCCAGCACGACCGTGCCGCCGGCGAAGACGCCGACGATGAGGTAGTGCGGGATGGCGAGCAACCACCACTTCACCAGCACGAGACCGCGGGACAGGTGCGCCGGGTACTCGATGTCGAGCCGGGCCGGATAGTCCGGCACGTCGGCGAGGGTGAACGGTGGGTACTGATCGGTGGCCAGTGCGCCGTAGGTGTAGTACTGCACCCGCCAGGTCCATCGCAGCACGCCGACGTTGAACTCGAAGATGCCGCGCGGGTAGTGGCCGGTGAACAGGATCCCGAAGAACGCGACCACGCTCATCAGCACGAACGCGACCCACAGGAAGGCGAGTACGACGTAGTGCGGGATGGCGAGGAACCACTTCACCAGCCACAGCCATCGGGACAGCCGGCGATCCATCCGCGCGTTCACGTGGACGGGGTAGGCAAGAGTTGCACTCATGACGCCACCTCGAGTTCTGTGAGGTCGATGCTGATCCGCGGCGGGTCGCCGGCCATCGTCGTGAACCGATCGGCTTCGTCGTGGGTGACCCCCAAGGTTGGCATCGAGCCCTCCTCCGAGTGCGACACCTCGACTTTGAGCCGCCGGTGCGCGTCGGGCTAGAGGCGAACGTCACCGGCTGCGGCGTTCGCGCGGCCGCGGCGTAACTGCTGCACCCAGTCGACGCCGAGCCAACCGAATTCGAGCGCCACACCGGCCAGTGCGGCGACACCGACACCGGCGAAAATCACCAGCGGACGCGGGATCGCGAGCGCGAAGAACAGTCGGGCCGCCGGCACGGCCAGGACGATCAGAAAACCCAACGCCATCAACGGAACCAGCCACCGTTCCCGGTGCTGACCAAGGCGCTCCAGGATCGCGAGTACCCACAGCGCGATGGCGAACAGCACGACAGTCGACAGCGTCCGCGCACCCGGCAGCGACGTCGCACTGTCCGCGCGCGCTTCGACGTACGCGAGGTACGTCGCGCCGGCCGCGATCAATCCCGTCGGTACGGCGAACCGCGCGACCCGCGCGACGAAGTGCGGTCGGGCGCGCGCGGCGTTCGGCGCGAGCGCGAGGAAGAACGCCGGTACGCCGATGGTCAGGGTGCTGATGAGAGTGAGGTGGCGGGGCAGGAAGGGGAATGGCAACTTCGCGATCCCGACGGTGATCGCGAGGACGGTTGCGTAGACCGTCTTGGTGAGGAAAAGGTTCGCGACCCGTTCCATGTTCGCGATGACGCGGCGGCCTTCGGCGATGATGTCCGGTACGGCGGTGAACGCGTTGTCGAGCAACACGAGTTGGGCCACCGCGCGGGTCGCGGCCGAGCCAGCACCCATCGCGATACCGACGTCCGCGTTCTTCAGTGCGAGGACGTCGTTGATGCCGTCGCCGGTCATGGCGACGACGTGACCCTCGCGCCGGAGTGCATCGACGAACGCGCGCTTCTGCTCCGGTGTGACCCGGCCGAACACGACGCGGTCGGGGAGAGTCGCCGGGTCCGCCGTACGTGCATCCACCGGCTCGCCCGGTTGCAGCCCGACTTCGGTGGCGACCGCGGCGACCGTCTTCGGATGGTCACCGGACAGCACTTTGACGGCGACACCTTGCGCGCGTAAGTACGCCAGCGTTTCGGCCGCGTCCACGCGGATCTCGTCGCGCAGCACGACCAGCGCGATCGGGCTCGCACCGGCCGCGGGCGTCGGTCCCGGGTTGCCGCGGGCGAGCAGCAACACCCGCGCACCACCCGCCGCGAGTGCGTCCACGCGCTGCCGTGCTTCGTGACCGGCCGGCAGCAGCACGTCGGGTGCGCCGATCAACCAGATGCCCGCCAGCCCGAAATCGGCGCCGCTCCACTTCGTTTCGGAGCTGAACGGGTAGCGGGATCGCGCCGGCCACAAGGTCTCGGCGGGGAACCGTTCGGCCATCGCGAGCGCAGTCGCGTTCGGCCGGGGATCGACGCGGGCCAGCGCCGCGAGCGCCGCTGCCACCGGCGCATCGGCTTCCAGCTCGACGACGTCGGCGACCGTGAGCCGGCCGGTCGTGAGCGTCCCGGTCTTGTCGATGCAGAGGGTGTCGACTCGGGCCAACCCTTCGATCGACGGCAGCTCGCGCGCGAGCACGCGCCGACGGGCGAGCCGCATCGCGCCGACCGCGAACGCGACGCTGGCGAGCAGGATGAGACCTTCCGGCACCATCGTCACCGTGCCGGCGACCGCGCCGCGCAACGCATCCGCCGTCGTCGTACCGCTGCTGCTGAGCTGGCTCCAGAACAGCAAGCCGGCCGTCGGCACCAGCACCCAGGTGATGACCCGGAGGATGCGGTTGAGCCCGTCGCGCAGTTCGCTGCCGGCGACGGAGAAGTGCCGCGCCTGCGCTTCCAGCTTCGCCGCGTACCGCGCCGCACCGACGGCAGCGACGACGCAGCGACCGCTGCCCGCGACGACGAGGCTGCCGGAGAGCAGCGCGTCGTGTTCGTTCTTCGCGACCGGATGCGACTCGCCGGTCAGCAACGACTCGTCGAGTCGCAGGCCCTCGCTGCTCAGCACACTGGCGTCGGCGACCAGCTGATCGCCGGCCGCGAGTTCGATGACGTCGTCGAGAACGACCTCGCCCGCGGCGACCTTCTCAGCTACTCCTGCGCGTACGACGGTTGCGTGCGGGCTGGTGACGACGGCGAGCCGGTCGAGTGCGCGCTTCGCCCGCCATTCCTGCACGACCCCGATCAGTGTGTTGGTGACCAGCGCCACTCCGAACAGCGCGTCTTGGAACGGGCCGACGAGCACGATAACGACCAGCAACGAGCCGAGCAACGCGTTGAAGCGGGTGAGGATGTTCGCCCGCAGGATTTCGCGCAGCGTCCGGCTGGTGAGTGGTTGGTAGTCGTTGGTGAGACCGCGCTCGCGTCGCTGCCGGACGGCGTCCGCGCTCAACCCGGTCGCGGTCCGAACGCCGGCGACATCGGCGACATCGGTCACGAGCGCCGGCGCCGCCGCCGCAGGTCGGAGACGAGGCTGGCGAGCGCGAGCCAGACGAGGATCGAACCGAGGACGCCTAGCACCACCTGAATGAACATCCATGCGGCCGACATGGGACTCACCTCACGCTGCGACTGTCCCGCTCGTGGCGCCGCGCAGATAGAGCCAGAGGTCCCTGTTGCCCGCGGCCGATTGGGTGCGAGCGTGGGCCGTTACGGAGGTGCCCAAATGACCGACGCTGTGACCGAAGCGGCGTACCTCACGATCGGCGTGGACGGCTCGACTTCGGCGCAGTTCGCGGTCGAGTGGGGTCTCGCGGAGGCGCGCCGCCGGTCACTCACGGTGCGGCTGGTCGCGGCGTGGTCAGTGCCGGTGACGGTTGCCGGTCCCGCCCCCGGACTGGCCATCCCGGCCATGATGATTTCGGCGCGTACGGCCGCCCGGCATGCCGTCGACGACGCCGCGAAACTGGCTGCGGACGCCGGCGTGGAGGCCACGGTCGAGGTGTGCGAAGGAGGCCCGGCGGAGGTCCTCGGCACGTGCTCCGAGGGCGCGGACCAACTGGTCGTCGGTGCGCACGGTCACTCGACACCGGTCCGGCACTTGCTCGGATCGGTGAGCACCGCGGTCGCGCACCACGCGCGGGTCCCGGTCACCGTCGTACGCCACCTGCCGCAGCGGCCGCAGCACCGCGTCGTCGTAGGCATCGACGGCTCCAAGCCCGCCGAGGCGGCGTTGCGGCGGGCCGCGATCGAAGCTGCGGCGGCGGATGCCGAGCTCTGTGTCGTCATCGCGTACGACGAACTGCGCGACCAGGCCCGGCAACGCGCCGAACAGTCCATGGAACGCGCGGCCGCGCACCTCGGCTCCGTAACGGTCAAGCTGTCGGTCATCCCGGGAGCAGCGGATCGGGTGCTGTGCCGCGAGTCGGTCCACGCGGATCTGCTCGTCGTCGGCACGCACGGATGGAGTGCGGTCGACCAATTCCTGTTCGGGTCTACGTCGACCGCAGTGCTGCACCGCGCGCCGGGTCCGGTGCAAGTGGTGCCGTCGTTCGGCTGAGCGCGACGGCGGCAAGGACGTCGCTGCAAGTGAGAATGCCGACCGTCGCGCCGTCGTCGTCGACGACCGGCACCGCGTCGACACATTCGCGCAACATGATGCGCGCGACGTCGCCGATCTCGCTGTCGGTGCGGACGTAGAAGACCGGCGTACGCATCAGCAGTGCTACCGGCTTACGCCGCAGCCGGCCCGGACCGAGCGGCCATTGCGCGAAGACCCGGCGGTCGTCGAGCACCCCGACACAACGGCCCGCTTGCATGACGAGCAGGTGCCGGACGCCGTGCCGGGTCATCAGATCCCAGGCCGCCCAGACGGGGGCGTCCGGGCCGACGGAGAGCGGTGGCCCGCTCATCACTTCGCCCGCCAGGGGCAACCGTGGCGGGGCGAGCGTGACGGTCACACCAGCGCCAAGTGCATCGCGGCCGCCTCCGGGCTGGGGTCGCCCATCCCGGAGCGCAGCCGGCGGTCGGCGTCCCACTCGGGATCGACGAACGTCCACTGGTTGTCGACCGGCTCATCGCCAAACTCGGGCTCTTCCTGCGCGAGTGCGACGGCGAGTGGTTCACCGGCCCGTTCCTGCTCGATCGTGATGCCGTAGCGGTCGATCGTCGGCTGCCCGTCGAGCACCTCGTCGAGGGGACCCGCCAGCACCGCGAGGTCGACGTCCCATTCGTTGGTGATCATGGCCGTGTCCTTTCAGCGCTCAGCGCAGCTCGAGTACGTCGTTTACCGGGCGGCGCGGCGTAGCCGTCGCGTCGGGTGCATAGCCGAACCGGAGCAGGATCTGCGGATGCGCGCTGGTGCACAGCTCGCGGCGCAGCTCGGACCGCAGGTTCGACACTTCGGTGATCGGCGAGTGCAAGGCCGCGAACGCCCACTGCTCGGCGGCGGTCAGCAGCACCCGCTCGAGGGCCTGGCCGGCCCGCAGCCAGTCCGGCTGCAGATCCGATCCGGTCGCGAGTACGGCGAGGGTGCCCGGCGTGGCGTCGTGCGCGACCAGGCGGCCGAACCCGCGGGACTGGTCGAAGTCACGCGGCGGCAGGTCGTCGGGCGAGACCGGCGGGTCACTGCTGTAAGCGCTCGCCGGGACGCCGTCCCGACGCGGTGCTTCGGGTGGCGGCGTCCACGCCGCGAGCTCGGCGGCGACGCGTTGGTCGGCCTGCTGCCCCCGCACGGCGGCGCGCGCGAGTTGCAGCACGCGGCGCCGCTGACCGGGATCGTGGACGTAGATGAGCTGACCGATCTCCTCGTCGGCGGCCTGCTGCAGCCGCGCAGCGAGTTCGGGCGTCAGCGCCCGTGGTTCGAACGGCCCGCGGTGCGTGTGCCGCCGCAGCAGGGCGGCGTACTCACGCCGTTCCGCCGCCGACGCGGGGATCGACTCCGACACCGCGACCGAGGCGAGCAACCGCGGGTTGGACCGGTCGGGCAGCAGCGTCGCGGTGCCGTGATAGCCGAGCTTGCGCAACGCGACCCGAAGGTTGTACAGCGCGGCGCCGCAACTCAGCACGAGTTCGCGCGCGTCCGGATCCGTGATCGCAAGGGCGCGGCTGGTGTCGGCGTACAGGTCGAAACGGTTGCCGCCGAAGGTGAATCGCCACGGCTGGGTGTTGTGCAGCGACGGTGCGCGGCAGGCCTGCTCAACCGCCCACACTGCGTTCGCGGTGGTCAGCGGCAGCGGGTCGGTGGGGATTGTCGTCGTGGTCATCACGCCCTCCGTTCCACGACCGCAGCATCATCGGAACGGCGTACGTCCAGACAGAGTCGAAGGTCCCGGGGCGGCGGCTGGGACTTTGGTCCCTGTCCGGACGGGTCCGAAGTCGGGACAATGGGCCGATGGAGAAGATTCGGGTGTTCCTCCTCGACGACCACGAGGTAGTTCGCGTGGGCGTACGCGAGTTGCTGGAATCGGACGGAGACATCGAGGTCGTCGGTGAAGCGTCGACGGCTGCGGAGGCCTTGGTCCGGGTGCCGGCAGTGCGCCCTGACGTCGCCGTCCTCGACGTACGGCTTCCCGACGGTGACGGGGTCACTGTGTGCCGGGACCTGCGCTCGCAGCTGCCCGACCTCGCTTGCCTGATGTTGACGTCGTTCGCCGACGACGAGGCGTTGTTCAACGCCGTTCTCGCCGGTGCCGCCGGGTACGTGCTCAAGCAGGTCAAGGGCAACGACATCCTCGACTCGGTACGGCGGGTCGCCGCCGGCCACTCGCTCCTCGACCCGACGACGACCGCGCGGATGATGCAACGGTTGCGCGACCAGGTCGAACGCCCGGATCCGCTCGAGGGCCTGACCGAGCAGGAGCGGCGGGTGCTCGCGTTGATCGGCGAGGGGCTGACCAACCGGCAGATCGGCGAGCGGTTGTTCCTCGCCGAGAAGACCGTGAAGAACTACGTGTCGAACGTGCTGACGAAGCTCGGGATGGAGCGCCGTACCCAGGCTGCGGCGTTCGTCGCCCGCATGGACACTTGAGCTAATGCTGGCGGCGGGTGCGCGGCCGGTCCTGGCCGTAGCCCATCCGCAGCACGAACTGCGGGAAGCCGACGAGGCCGAGTTCGTACCGTAACCGGGCCCGCTCAACCGGCAGGTCGATCGCCGGACCCAGCGGTTGCGCCGACACTCCGACCGACGCCGCGCGCAGCAGCGCCCACCCGAGGGCCCGCCCGGCCGCCAGCCACGAGCCGCGCTCGTCGACCGCGGTGCCGAACATCAGCAGTAGGTCGCGCTCGACCGTCGGCGGCGGCTCGTCGGCCTGCCCGTTCGGCGAGGGATGCTCGGCGTGCCCGCTGAAGTCGCGCAGCGGCACCTGGGAAACCCGATCGGCCGGCCATCGGCTCGCGATCGAGTCGGCCGGCAGCCCGACGTGTCCCTCGGTGCCGGTCCACTCCGCGAGCTCGTTCGCGTACCTCGGGTCCGCGGCTTCGGCCTGCTCGGCGTCGTACAGGACCGAGATCAGCGTCCGGCGCTCGGCGGCCTCGTCGAGGGTGCGGGTCCACACGTCGAGCTCGGCCGCCCGACGGGCGATGTCGGCGATGACGTCGTCCGGCACGGCCCGATCGGAGTACGGCCCGCGGTCGGTGTACCGCAGCGCGATGGCCTCGGCGAGGTCCCGTTCGGTCGGGGTCGGTGCTCGGTTGTCGCCGAGCCACAGGACGGCGAGCAGGTCCGGGTCGGACGGGTCGGGCAGCAGGGATACCGCGCACTCCCGGCCGGTCGAGCGAGCGGCGAGATAACCGAACTCGATCGCCGCGCCACAGCTCACGTGCAGTTGCCGCCCGGTCGGGTCGAGGTAGCCGAGTTGCCGGGACCGATCGGCACGCAGCTCGATCAGATCGCCGTCGGTCCGCATCTGCCACGGCTGGGTGTTGTGGACGGAAGGAGCAAGTGCCGCGCAATCGAGCACGACGGCCATGTCGTCGGTGGTCACCTAACTACGGTGCCGCGGCCGCGGGGCCTCAAGCTAGGGCCGAAGGTCCCCCCAGTAGGGGATCGGCGAAGCGCAGCACTGCTCTGCCGCGCCCAGGCGACGGGCGGCTGCGCTCGACACCGTGCGCAAACAGGGGCCGTTTCTGCGTGCCACGTCGGGCATTTGCGCACAGTGTCATGGCGCTGGCCGCGTGATCATGGCGTTCGCAGCAGATTCTGGCGTGATCATGGCGTTCGCAGCCGCACAACGCCATGATCACGAACCCGACGCGTTTCGCCGATCCCACCTAGCTAGCCCCCGATGTCAGCGGACCCAGCGTCCGCCTTTAGCGGCACCCGCCAGCGGACCGTTGTGCCGCCGCCCGGTCGCCCGGTCACGCTGAACTCGCCGCCGAGGTCGGTAGCCCGGCTGTGCAGGTTCGCCAAGCCGCTGGTCGCGGCGCCGTCGGCGATGCCGACACCGTTGTCACTGACGACCAGTTCGACGTGCTCGGGATCCGCCGTCACCCGGACGGTGGCCGAACTCGCCTGCGCGTGCCGCGCGATGTTGCTCAACGCCTCGCGGCACACTGCCAGCATCTGCTCTGCCGTCTGGGCCGGCACGAGGGTGTCGACGGGGCCTTCGAAGTCAACCTGCGGCTCGAACCCGAGCGGCCCTGCGGCGGCCGCCTTGATCGCAGTCAGTACGGCGGCGCGGACGCCTTCGCCGGCGTGCGGCGCGGGATTCTGCAGTGCGAAGATCGACGTACGGATCTCTTTGATCGTCTCGTCCAGGTCGTCGACCGCGCGTTGCACCCGCGCACCGATCTCGGCTGGCTGGATGCTGCGGACCGCGCCTTGCAAGGACATGCCGGTCGCGAACAGCCGTTGAATGACGAGGTCGTGCAGGTCGCGCGCGATGCGGTCACGGTCACTGAGGATCGCGACCTTCTCCCGGTCGACCGCGGCCGCCCCCAGCCGGAGCGCGAGCGCGGCCTGCCCGGCGAACGTGTCGACCAGCCGCAGCACGTCGTCGGTGAACGCCGCCCCGCCAGCGAGCCGGGCCACAACCAAGGTGCCGACCGCGCCGGCCGCGGCGCCCAGCGGGACGTACAGCGCCGGCCCGATGTCGGCTGCGTCGAGCAACCCGGGCCAGACCCGAGCGTCGGCGCGCGCATCGGTGACCGCAGCCGGGGTTGCGTCGCGGGTGACCGCCGCCGTCAGTGACTCCTCGGGGATCGCGCGGCCCTGCAGGTCGGCACTGCCCTTGCCGTCCGCGGCGGCGACCCGTAGCGTCCCGTCACCCACCGGCAGCGCGAGGTAGGCGACGTCGGCGACCGCCAGTTCGCGGGCGGCCGCGACCACATCGGCGAACACGTTGCTCGGGGCTACGCCGGCCAGCAGCCGGCTCTGGATAGACGCGGTCGCTTCCAGCCATTGCTGGCGCCGCTGTCCCTGCTCGTACAGTCGCGCGTTCTGGATCGCCAGCCCGGCGGCCGACGCGAGCGCTATGACGACCTGCTCATCGGCCTCGCTGAACTCGCCGCCGCCGCGCTTCTCAGTCAGGTAAAGGTTGCCGAACACCTCACCGCGGATGGTGATGGGTACGCCGAGGAACGTGCTCATCGGCGGGTGGCCGGGCGGGAAGCCGTACGACGACGGGTGGTCGGACAGGTTGGCCAACCGGATCGCGCGCGGCTCCCGGATGAGCAGGCCGAGCACGCCGCGGCCATGCGGCAAGTCACCGATCACCGCACGGGCCTGCTCGTCGATACCGACGGTAATGAACTCCGACAGGCGGACCTCGGCACTCGGATCGATGACGCCGAGCGCCGCGTACTGCGCATCGGCGAGCACGGCCGCGGTCTCGGCGATGCTGCGCAGGACGGTGGACAAGTCGAGATGCGAGCCGATCGTTACCACGGCCCGCAACAGCGCCTGCAGCCGATCCGACAGCAGCGCAACCGATTCCATTCGATCGGTTACTTCGGCCAGCAGGGAACGCAAGTCCAACGTGGACAACGTCGGCAACGGTTCCCGCGGCTCGCCGGTGCCGGCCGTCACACCGTCACGTTACGGCTTCGGGTAGCGGCGCGCCAATCCGGACACCGACGCGCTCACGATTGCTACTCCCGCGTCGACGAGGCTGCGCAACCACGACATCTCTCGTACGACGCCCGCCGTCACGTTTTGCCGGTTGGGGTGGTCGAACCGGTCGAGCCATCGCCGGGTCCGATCGACCGCGTCGGCGACGCCCGATGCAGTCGCCGCCGTCGTAACCACCTGGTGCTGGCGCAGCCGCGCGCTGCCGGCGTTGCCGAGCACTTCGGCGGTCGCCAGCGACGGTTGGCAGCCGCCCAAGTCGATGACCAGGCCGCGACGGCCGGCGAACGCGGATCCGACCAGCAGCGACTGGCCCAACCAGCGCAGCGCGTTGTCGGTGTCGACGCCGCGAATGACGGCGATCCGGCCGTCGGCGGTGGTTTCGATGCGGACGCTCACGATCGAAGGACACCGTTTGGCGACGCTTTCCCGACAGGGCCTTTGGTCTCTGTTCGCTCACCACGGCGCTGAGGACGCTTCGCTACGTGGCGGTTCTCCAGCAGCTGACTTACGCCGAGTGCTTGCGCCGGCTCGACACCGGTGGTGTCGGTCGGGTCGCTGTCACCGAGCACGCGCTGCCGGCGATCGTGCCGGTCAACTTCGTCTGCACCGGGGACCACATCCTGTTCCGCACCGAGCCGGGCGGCATGCTCGCGCACGGCTGTGACGGCACCGTGGTCGCGTTCGAGATCGACGGCATCGATCCGTCGGGGACGGCCGGCTGGAGCGTGCTCGTCGTCGGCACTGCCGAGTTGGTGCCCGACGGCAGCACCGGCTCGCCCACGGATCTAGAGATCGTCAGCGCGATTCGCGGTGACCGCGGCCAGCTGGTGGCGATCAGCCTGAGCCAGGTCTCCGGGCGCGAGGTCAAGGCAGACGGCAAAGCGGCGTAACCGTCGCCGCGATGTCGGCCACGTCGGCTACGTCGGCGTCCAGATTGATCCGGGCGTAACCGGTGCCATGGTCCAACCCACTGCTCGAGGCGTGACCGACCTTGCGCAGCAGCCGGCGGATCGGCACGTTGTCGCCGTAATAGCTCGCGGTGAACTCGTGCACGCCACGCGCCCGGGCGAGCTCGGCCAGCTCGCTGAGCAGGATGGTGCCGAGCCGCCGCCGCTGCCAGTCGTGTGAGACCTCGACGGCGAGTTCGGCCGTGGCTGCGTCGTCGAGCCGGTCGAACTGCGCGACGCCGACCAGCCGGCCGTCCGGATCGAACGCCCCGAGCACGAGGTCGTGGAACCCGTCCGCGCGGGCGAGCTGCCGGGCGAGCGTGCGTGCCGGCGGCGGGGTGCCCATGAAGCGACGGCGGAGATCCCACGGATCCTCGTGTTCGACGGCGTCGATCAACGCGCCGGCGTCGTCGGCGCACAACGGCCGAACCGTCACGCACCGACCGTCGGCGAGCCGGACAGCCGGCTGGGTGCTCACTTGCTGAGCACGACCTTGAGCGCTTGCGTCGTAGCTGCGTCGGCGAAGGTCGCGTACGCCTGCTCCATGTCCGCGAGCGCGAAGTGGTGCGTCGCGAACGCAGCGGTCGACAGCTGGCCGGACGCCACCATTTGCAGCAACGTCGGCGTGCTGAACGTGTCGACGAGACCGGTCGTGATGGTCACGTCGGCGGCCCACAGCTTGTCGAGTGCGAGCATCGCCGGCTTGCCGTGTACGCCGATGTTCGCGACCCGGCCGCACGGGCGGATCAGGCGAGTGCACAACTCGAACGTCTCCGGTAGCCCGACCGCTTCGATGGCGACGTCGGCACCGAGGCCGTCGGTCAGCGCGCGGATCCGGGCTTCGACGTCATGTGTCGTCGGGTTGATGACCTCGTCCGCGCCGAATTGCTTCGCCATCTCGAGCCGGCTGTCGGCCGTGTCGATGACGACGACGTGCCGCGGGCTGTAGAGCCGCGCGGTCAAGGTCGCGGCCAGCCCGATCGGGCCGGCGCCGACGATCGCAACGACGTCCGCCGGGCGGACCGCGCCGTTGAGCACGCCCACTTCGTACGACGTCGGCAGGATGTCTGCGAGCATCACGGCCTGCTCGTCGCTGACGCTGGCCGGCAGCTTGTAGGTAGAGGTGTCCGCGAACGGGACGCGGACGTACTCGGCCTGGGTGCCGTCGATGAGGTGGCCGAGGATCCATCCGCCGCCGCCGAGGCATTGGCCGTACCGGCCCTCGCGGCAGTAGCGGCAGCGGCCGCACGCGCTGATGCACGAGACGAGTACGCGGTCGCCGGGCCGCAGGGTGGTGACCGCGTCGCCGACGGCTTCGACGATCCCGACGGCTTCGTGGCCGAGGATGCGACCGTCCGCGACCTCCGGTACGTCACCTTTGAGGATGTGCAGATCCGTCCCGCAGATCGTGGTCGTGGTAACGCCGATGATGGCGTCGGTCGCGTCCCGGAGCACGGGGTCCGGAACGTCCTCCCAGGCCTTGTTGCCCGGGCCGTGGTACACGAGTGCGCGCATTGCTGATCACCGCTTTCTGTCAGGCGTGCCGGAGTAGCACTGGGTTGGTGGCGTGCCGGAGCACGGCTTTGGAGAAGCTGCCGAGCAGGAGTTGCGCGGCGACCGAGCGAACCCGCGGCGCCATCACGAGCACGG
>JAVEEG010000169.1 GCA_030840585.1 Frankiaceae bacterium
AGCGCGTCGGCGAACCGGCCGGCGAACGTCATCAGGTGGTCTGTCGCGATGGAGCCGGTGACCGCAATTCGCACCCGGCGAAGCTACTGCACGGTAAGCGTTGGCTACTTACCAGTACATCCGTAGCGTCGGTTACATGATCGAGACGGACGCCCTCTCCGCCATGATCGCCGACGCCGAGCAGGTACACGTGACCGCGGCGAAGCCGGCGGTCATCGACCTCACGGTGCCGCGGCCGCGGACCGAGATCGACATCCCCGAGTCGGCCTCAGTACTGCTGCTCGACTACGAGCTCTACGTCTCGTAGCCGCTCCACCAGCCAGCCCCACGCGCCGCCCGTCGACTGCGACGTTTAAAGCGTTATTCAGCTCTGATAACGCCTCAAACGTCACAGTCAATGGTGCATAGCGGCTCTAGTGGAATGAGTCGCCGCAGGCGCAGGAACCGGTCGCGTTCGGGTTGTCGATCGTGAAGCCCTGCTTCTCGATCGTGTCGACGAAGTCGATCACCGCACCGGACAGGTAAGGCGCGCTCATCCGGTCGGTGACGACCTTGACCCCGCCGAAGTCCTTCAACTCGTCGCCGTCGAGGCTGCGCTCGTCGAAGAACAGCTGGTAGCGCAGGCCCGAGCAGCCGCCGGGCTGCACGGCGACGCGGAGCGCGAGGTCGTCGCGGCCCTCCTGGTCGAGCAAGTGCTTCACCTTCGCCGCGGCGCCGTCGGTAAGGACGATGCCCCCGGTCGCGGTGTCGGTGCCGTCGGTGGTGGTGTTGGTGTCCGAAACCGTCATGTGTCCAGGGTACGTCCGCCGCTCCAGATCCGGGCCACCCCTGCCGCGGTCGCTTGCACGCCGTCCGCCGCGGCCGCCAGCGCCGCCTCGCCCGAGCCGAGCAGGTCGGCAATCGCGTACGACACTTCGATCCCCGCCGCGGCGGCATCGCGGCGGCCGACCTCGACCCGGCCAGCGATCACGACGCACGGCACGCCCGCGTCCTGGGCGGCGCGGGCCACGCCGGCCGGGACCTTGCCGCGCAACGACTGCGCGTCGAACGCGCCTTCGCCGGTGACGACCAGATCGGCGGTCTCGATCCGGCCGGCCAGCCCGACGGCAGCCGCGACCACCTCGAACCCCGGCGTCCGGTCGGCGCCCCAGGCATAGAGGGCAAAGCCCAGCCCGCCGGCGGCGCCCGCGCCGGGCCGGTCCCTGGTGCCGGCGATGCCGAGGCGGGCCTCGACCTCGTCCGCCCACGCGCGCAGCCGGTCGTCGAGGTCGAGGACCATCGCCCGGTCGGCGCCCTTCTGCGGCCCGAACACCGCGCTGGCGCCGTTCGGGCCGAGCAGCGGGTTGTCGACGTCGGTCGCGGCCACCAGCTCGACGGTCGCCGGCAGCGGATGGTCGCCGAGCACCTCCCAGGCGCCCCGGCCGCCGTCGTTCGTGCCGGATCCGCCCAGCCCGACGACGATCCGCCGTACCGGTTGCTCGATGGCGGCGGCGATCAACTGGCCGACGCCGTACGTCGTCGTCCGGCTCGGGTCCCGCTCGCTGTCCGGGATCAAGTGCAGCCCGCAGGCCTGGGCGGATTCGACGTACACCGTCTCCTCCGCAACGAGGATCTCCGCGCGCACGCGCTCGCCAAGCGGGCCGGTCACCTCGACCGGGATCAGGCGGCCGCCCGGCAGCGACGCGGCGAGGACGTCGACGAAGCCGGGCCCGCCGTCCGACATGGGCACGAGGTCCAACTCGTCCGCCGGAGCCACCGAGCGCCAGCCGGCGGCGATCGCGGCGGCTGCCTCGATGGCGGACAGGGTGCCGCCGAACGAGTCCGGTGCGACCAGAACCCTCATGCGCCGCATCCTCCCCCGGTACCGTGGGTGGGCCGGGATGGAAGGCGGGGGGACTTGTCCGTGTTGGGACTGACGTGACGACTGACCTGGGCGTCGAGCCCACGCCGCTCGCCCTGCTGCTCCTCGGCCGGCAAGCCGACCCGGAGAGCGAACGCGGCACCGCCTGCCCCGGCGAGTTGCCGGCGGCCTCCGACCCGGACCTCGTCGAGCGCGCCCGCGCGGCAAAGGCGGCCCTCGGCGACAAGCTGTTCGTCCTCGGCCATCACTACCAGCGCGACGAGGTCATCCAGTTCGCCGACGTGACGGGTGACTCGTTCAAGCTCGCCCGCGAGGCCGCGGCCCGGCCGGGCGCGGAGTACGTCGTGTTCTGCGGCGTGCATTTCATGGCCGAGTCCGCCGACATCTTGACCGGGCCGCACCAGCAGGTCGTGTTGCCCGACCTCGCCGCCGGCTGCTCGATGGCCGACATGGCCAGTACCGAGCAGGTCGCCGAGGCGTGGGACGTGTTCACCGATCTCGGTCTCGACGGCGACACGATCCCGGTCAGCTACATGAACTCTTCCGCCGCGATCAAGGCGTTCACCGGCCGCAACGGCGGCACGATCTGTACGTCGTCGAACGCCGAGGTCGCGTTGCGCTGGGCGCTCGATCGCGGGCGTCGCGTTCTGTTCCTCCCCGACCAGCACCTCGGTCGCAACACCGCGGTTCGATCGCTCGGCTTGTCCCTGGACGACTGCGTGGTCTACGACCCGCGCAAGCCTTCGGGCGGTCTGTCGGCGGACCAGTTGCGGGACGCGACGATGGTGCTCTGGAAAGGCCACTGCTCGGTGCACGGCCGGTTCTCGCTGGAGTGCGTGCACGACGTACGGCGCCGGCTCCCCGACGTTCAGGTGTTGGTGCATCCGGAGTGCCGGCACGAGGTCGTCAGCGCCGCCGATCTCGTCGGCTCGACCGAGTTCATCATTCGCACCATCGAAGCCGCGCCGGCCGGATCGACATGGGCGATCGGCACCGAGCTCAACCTGGTGTCACGACTGGCGAAGGCGCACGCGGACAAGACGATCGTGTTCCTCGACAAGACCGTGTGCTTCTGCTCGACGATGAACCGGATCGACCTACCGCACCTCGTCTGGGCGCTCGAGTCGCTCGTTGACGGTCGCGTGGTCAACCGGATCGAGGTCGACCCGCAGACCGCCGCCGACGCGCGGACAGCACTCGATCAGATGCTGGCCCTGCCCGCGCTCTAGCTACTAGCGGACGGTCGTGTAGCGGATCTGCGTGTCGGTGCTATTGCCCGGCAGGTTGCGCATCCAGACGATCTGCGGCCGGTCCTTCGCGTCGAACGATGCGTCGAGAAAGTCGCCGGCGAATCGGCCGTTGCCGACACAACCCGCGGTCGCGCAGATGACGCCGATGTGCACGTCCTTGTCGACCGTCGTCATCGTCCAGTGCGGATGCGCCGACAGCGCATCGGTCGACTCGGCGAACACCGCGTCCCAGTGCGTCGAGGCCGGCACCGTGCCCGGGTTACCGGCGACCCGGGCCCGGTAGAAGATCAGCCCGACGTGACCGGCCTTGCCGGCACCCAGCGCCACGAAGGTCGACGTACCGGTCGTCGTACCCGGGATCATCGGCAGCACCGTCCAGGTCTTGCCGTCGTCGCGTGACCGGGCGACCTGCACGCCGACGCCGGCGATCTTGCCGCCGTTGCCGACGATCGCCTTCTCAGCGGTGACGTAGAGCGTGCCGTCCCGGCCGTACGCAGCGCCGGGCAGCGCACCACCGGCGGTGAGCGGGATCGGGTAGGTCACGACGTCGGCGGGTACCGCGGTCGCCGACGGATCGAACACCCGCAGCACGCCGGTGCCGCTCTGGAAGTTGTCGGTCGCGGTCGCGTTGGTCAGGTTGTCGATGATCGGCTGCACGACCTTGCCGGTCTTCGGCGAGACCAGCAGCGGGCCGTCGGTCGGGTCCGCGACCGTCGCCGCGGTGGTCTGGCGCGGCAGGTACGTCGAACCGCGGTCGCTGCTGACCCCGAAGATCGTCTGGTAGAGCCCCTCGTTGGTGACGAGGTACGACGTCGACGGGTCCTTGACCGCGAGCCACATCCGGTCGGTGCCGCCGGGCACGACCGCGGGGTTGCACTGCATCGTCTTCGCGCGGTCGTCGCTGGTGCACACCGCGGTCGCACCGGCGTACGGCCAGTCGAAGGTCATGTACAGCCGACCCTTGGCGTCGACCTGGATCGAGCTGTCGCTGTTCTGGTTCAACGTCGTGCTGTACGGCGAGCCGGCCGACTGGGCCCAGTGCCGGCCGCTGTCGGTGGAGACATAGAGGTGCTGCAGCGCGCTGACGTACAGCGTGCCGTCGGGTGCGGAGCGGATCAGCGGCTCGTTGCCGTCGCTGCCGACCGTGACGGCCGGCCGGAACCGGCCGGTGGGCGCCGCGGACGTGCCGACGGCGGTGACCGAGACCACGAGGGCGGCCGCAGCGAGCGCGAGAGGTGTCTTCCGCATGCATACGTGGTTCGCGCCCGACGTGGCGTCTCCTGCCGCACCCGTCCGCCGGGGCAATCGCGCGCTGGTTCGCTTCTAAGCGAACAGGCGCGCGATTGCTAACTGCGTCACGCGGCGCGGCGGCGTTGGCGGCGGTGGTGCAGGTGCCGCCACACGACCAGCGCCGCGATCACCGCGAGGCCGATGGCGCCGTAGGTGAAGTAGCGGCTCACGGTCTCGACGTTGTCGCCGGCGAGGTAGCCGAGCGAGGTCCAGACGGCGACCCACAACGCGGCCCCGAGCGCGTTGCAGGCGAGGAACTTGGCCCAGTGCATCTCGATCGTCCCCGCGATCAGGCCGTTGGCCTGCCGCAGCCCCTCGACGAACCGCGCGACCACCACGATCTTGCCGCCGTGGTCGTTGAAGAACCGCTCGCCGCGGTCGA
This sequence comes from Frankiaceae bacterium, assembly GCA_030840585.1. Lineage (GTDB taxonomy): Bacteria > Actinomycetota > Actinomycetes > JAFAQI01 > JAFAQI01 > BP-197. Next base: position 4,784 of record JAVEEG010000169.1, read on the forward strand.
GCCGATCCGGGGTGAGGAACACGTATTTCCCGATCCGTTCGATCAACCGCCGGCCACCCCAGCGGCCGATGAGGTAGCCGACGTTGTCACCGAGCACGGCGGCCGCGAATCCCACGATGCCGACGATGAACACGTTGAGATGGCCGGCCCCGGCGTACAGCGACGCCGCGATGAGCATCGTCTCCCCCGGCAGCGGTACGCCGAAGTCCTCGAAGAACAGGAAGCCGGCGACCGCGAAGTAGCCGTAGTCGTGCAGGGTTCCTTCGAGCTTGTGGAACACGCCGGGCAGCGGCTTGGCCGCGTCGGCGAGCAGCGCGGCGACCGCATGCAGCGTGCTCAAAGCCCGGGCGCTCCCCATACCGGGAACCACCGGGACAGGTCCGGCTCCATCTTCAGTTCATCGCCGACGTACGCCTGGACCTGCAGCTCGCGCGCGTTGTCGCGGCGGTCCGGACCGGTCGGCGCGAACGGGTACCAGGTGCCGCGCTTGTAGAGGTAGACGAGGCCGACCGTCGGTGCCTGCGAATCGGTGAACGGGACCAACGTGCACAGCAGCGCCGGACCGAACCCGGCGTCGGTGAGCGTCGCGTTCACGCCGTGCAGGTCCGCGACGAGACCGGCGAGATCGTTCGGGTCGCCGCGACGGACGATCCAGCTGAAGCCGAAGCTGTCGGTCGTCTCGTCGTACTTGCCGCCGTTCATCGCGAGCAGTTGGTTGATCTGCTCGCGCAGGCCGGCGAACGCGCCGCCCTCGGCCGGCTTCACGCAGACCGATCCGACCCCGGTCGGGATGAGACCGCCGGCGGCTTGCAACGTGACCGCCGCGGACGGCAGCGCGAACAGCTCGTCGAGATCCGGCTTCACCGGCTTGGTCCGCCCGAGGATCGTGTCGAGCAGGCCCATCAGACTGGCTGCCCCAGCTCGGCCGAGATCTTCGCCAGCTGAGCGAGCCGCTTCTCCAGCGTCGGGTGGGTGGAGAAGAACGACGAAATGCTGACGCCGTTCGCGAGCGCCGGGGTGAAGAAGAACGCGTTGAACGGTTCGGCCGCGCGCAGGTCGCGGGTCGGGATCCGCGACATGTCACCGGTGACCTTCTGCAATGCGGACGCGAGCGCGGACGGCCGGCCGGTCAGCAATGCACCGGAACGGTCGGCGGACAACTCGCGGTAGCGCGACAGCGTGCGGGTGAGGATGAACGACAGCGCGTAGACGAGGATCGACACGAGCAGGACGATGAAGAACAGCGCTACGCCGTTGTTGTCGTCATCGTCGTCGTACCCGCCGCCGCCGTAGAAGCCGGAGTACAGCGCCATCCGGGTGACGAAGCCCGCGACCATGCCGAGGAACGACGCGAACGTCATCACCGCGACATCACGATGGGCGACGTGCGACAGCTCGTGTGACAGCACGCCTTCGAGCTCCTGCGGCTCGAGCCGGCGCATGATGCCGGTCGTCGCGCAGATCACCGCGTGCTTCGGATTGCGCCCGGTCGCGAACGCGTTCGGGATGTCGGTGTCGGCGATCGCAACCCGCGGCTTCGGCATGTCGGACAGCGCGCACAACCGGTCGACGATGCCGTGCAACTCCGGCGCTTCTTCGGGCGTGACGATGTGCCCGCCCATGCCGTAGAGCGCCATCTTGTCGGAGAAGTAATACTGCGCGAACAGCAAGCCACCGGCGATGACGATGACAAAGACAAGATTGATCCCGCTGGCGATCAGCGCCGCTACGACGCCGACGTACAGCGCGCCGATCAGGAACATCGTGATGCCCATCCGGGCGACGAGTTGCGGGTCGCTGCGGAACCGTTTACGCGAAGACGTGGCCATCGTCGTCAGCCGGGGATGAGACCTTCGTCGCCGAGGAGTTCGCGCACCTCGGCGAGCGATGCGTCCGGCGTCGGCAGGACGAGGTCGGACGGCATGATCTCGTCGTCCGGCAGTGGCGCGCCGACCTCGCGCACCTTGTCGAGCAACGCGGAGAGCGCGGCCCGGAATGCTTCGTCGTCGCCGGCGTCTACGGCGGCGACGAGCTCGTCGTCGAGGGCGTTGAGCCCCGCGACGACCGCGTCATCGACCCGGCGCTGGCCCTCCCCGAGAATGCGAACGATCACTTCTGGGTCCCCTCCGCTTGTGTTTCCTTGGCTGTGTCGATCGCAGGGGCGGTGTCGATCGCCGGCGCCGATGCGCCGGCCGGCAACTCGCCCTTGAGCTTCGCGAGCTCGAGCTCTACGTCGCTCGACGCGGACATGCTGTCGAGCTCGCGCTGGATGTCGTCGCGACCGCCGAG
>JAVEEG010000238.1 GCA_030840585.1 Frankiaceae bacterium
CCCCGACTCTGGGCTACGTGGCCGGCTCTTCCGTCCCGAATACGGCCAGTCTGGCGACTCTCGTGGTGATTCAGCGTTCAGGTAGCCACGCCGTAAACGTCCTAACGAATCACGTCGGACGCCTTACAACGTTACTGGCTGCCGGCCCCGTGCAGATCGCGGTCGAAAACGCACCGGGAATGTCCTATGGAAACGCCGCGGCGAGCTGCTGGAGCCACAATGGCCGTTAAGTATTCATTCCGGCTACGGGCAATACATATCTTCGTGGCCACCGCGATGGCCAGTATCGGAATAGCTTCGCCAGCACATGCGTCTTCCAACCCAATCGAGACCGCCATCTCTTGGGCGGAGCACTATCTGGGTACGGACTACGACGCTGAAAAGTGCCAGACATTCGTTCACGACGCCTATATTGCCGCCGGCATCGACATCGGCGGTGCGCCGCCGCCTAACTTCTACGCGGCCGACTATTACAAAGCTCACTACCTGTCGGTGGCCCACGGCACTGATGCGAGCCCGCCGCGCGGCGCACTGGTCTATTGGGACGCCACCGTCCAGCACGGCAGCATCCCAACGAACCCAGCCGGTCACGTGGGAATTTCGTTGGGTGCCGGTCAGGCCATCTCAACCGAGAGCTATCCCGATAGCTATCACGTACACACGTTTTCCATCGCCGGACGAAACGCCGCGGGATATCCGTACCTCGGCTGGATGGCACCGCCCGGTGTGAACGTCTACAACGATGGCAGCGTCAGAATGGGCTCCTACCTCGGCCACATCGTTCAGTGGGACGGCGACACCAAGACACAAAGGACGGCGTGGCTAGTCGTTCTAGTGAACGGTGTGGTTCGACGTAGCTGGATCCCGGACATCTCAACCTATTGGTGCCTAAAGAATCGTGGCGCACCCGGCCCAGACGTCCTTAGCAGCCAAGAATTAGACGCGATGCCCGATCAGTTGAACGTATGGGCTCTTTGCGATCCCCATCAGCAGGTCGGAGTGGGGATCGGTGGCGACGGAGCCGGCGCGGTTACCGAACAAGCAGGACACAACGGCGCACGCACCTTTTCGGACTATCACAACGCTTCCGGTGGCGGTACGAGCGTGGCGCCTGCCCAGTACGTGCAGGTTCTCTGCAAGGCGTTCGAGCCCACCGTGGCAAGCGTAAACCCGGATGGTTACTGGTATCAGCTTGGCGGGGACCCATGGAACGGGCTGTATTGGGCGCCCGCCAACGTCTTCATGAACGGCGACCCTTGGGGCGGACCGTACACCCATAACACAGACTTCTCGGTTCCCGATTGCGGCAAGAGCTCCACTTCCGGCGGCTCGTCGTCGCCGACAGTCATCGGCCTGTGGCGCGAACAACAAGGGCACCACGGTTCGGCAACGTTTAGCGACTACCACTCAGCATCTGGTGCCGGTCCATCCGTCGCCGCCGGACAATACGTGAACGTATCGTGCAAGGTTCTCGACACCACGATTCCGAGCGTGAACCCCGACGGCTACTGGTACCGCCTGGCCGACGCTCCATGGAGTGGCAACTACTACGCGCCGGCGAACACGTTCATGAACGGCGATCCATGGAACGGCCCCTACACACACAACACGGATTTCAACGTTCCGGACTGCGCAGGACCAGTAGCACCGCCAGCTAGTCCACCGGCAGGATCGACCTTTGCCGAACAGCAGGGCCACCATGGAGTTAACACATTCATGAGCTATCACAATGCCAGCGGCTTGGGCCCGAGCATCGCCGCTGCGCAGACGGTGCAAGTCGCTTGCAAGGTGCAGGATGGCACGATTGCCAGCGTCAACCCGGACGGATACTGGTACCTGATCGCGTCGAATCCGTGGAGCGGCAACTACTACGCACCAGCGAACACGTTCATGAACGGCGACCCATGGAACGGTCCCTACTCGCACAACACGGATTTCAATGTTCCGGATTGCGCGTCTGCTCCGCCACCCGCGCCATCGACATCCACCGAAACGACGGGTGGCGCGACCAACACGTGGACGAACTACACCAACGCCGGCGGGAAGCAGGGCCCGACGATCCCCGCCTATCAGAGCGTCCAGATCACGTGTCGCGCGCAGGGGTTCACCGTCGCGGACGGGAACACCTGGTGGTACGAGATCGCGTCGTCTCCGTGGAACAACGGATACTGGGCTTCGGCCGACGCTTTCTACAACAACGGCGCAACATCTGGCTCGCTAGCCGGCACTCCGTTCTACGACGGAAGTGTTCCAGTATGCGGTTCCGGATCTTCCGGACCGACCACCTACTCGGAGACGTCCGGCGGCGAGACGCATACATGGACCAACTACACGAACGCCGGGGGCACCGAAGGTCAAGTGATAGGTGGCGGCACGACGATTCAGGTCGCATGCAAAGTGCAAGGGTTCACCGTCGCAGATGGCAACCCCTGGTGGTATCGCCTCGCGTCGCCACCTTGGAGCAATCAGTACTACGCGTCCGCCGACGCTTTCTATAACGACGGTGCCACTTCCGGGAGTCTTATCGGCACGCCGTACGTGGATAGCGGTGTGCCCAACTGCTAGTACGTCATGCGGCGACGCCGGCGCGATTGGCTTGCTCTTGTACGGCGGAAAGCTGACGTTTGTGACGCGGGGGTCAAGGACAGGCTGGTCATGATTTGTTGTCGCGCCAACTCCATTCAGTCTTGGGCGGTCTCGTTTACCTCGCCCCTGCCCGCGTGGTCCCCGACATGGGGATCGCTGAACGCCACTGAACGATCTCCTCTGACCTACGGAAACGCTCCACCGACCGCAGACATCGCAAGAAGCACGCCTCTAATCCGCTGCTGCTCCGCGCGACGGAGCTACGGGCTTACCAAACATCAAGCAATGGGGCCGGCGGTCCAGACGGCTCCGAGGCCACCTTCGCCGCGCGTACCGACCGTAAGCACGGCAGAGCACGGCTCTTAGGCTGCCATCGTGGGGAGTCAGGACTCTAGCGACTACGCAGAGCCAGGCCTTCTGGGTCCTGCGGTGTTACGAGCGCAGGTCGTCGTGACGGTCGCGTATCGGGTTCCTGTGCTCGCGTTGCTCGGCGCCAGCTTCAGTTGGGCGCCGTTCACCGCAAGTCTGTTGCTTCTGGTCGGCGCCTTTGCGTTGCTCTCCGACCTCTTCGACTTAATCGGCTTCCCGTTGCGGATCGGAGCGTTCGTTGGTGCATCTGTCCTGGGAGCGCCTCTTTGGTTGGTCTTGACGATCGCAGGTGTATCGACCGCGTATCGCAAGGTCGTCACATCGTCTGGATATGCCTACGCGAGATGGTTCCCGCGCCGGGTCGACCCACAGGTACGCCTCGCGGACTGCTCACACATGCACGGCGCCAGCGCGCAAATTCGTGCGCACGTCCAATCGGGTCATTGGTCGGACGCGCTCGACGTCTCATTGATGTCGCTTGCCAGCCATCCCCGGCAGCGAACCGATTGCCTCGCCGAACTGGCACTAATGACTGCCGAAATCGCGGCCGTTGCGACCGCGCCAGAGATCGCAACTCTCAGTGCGAAAGCGGCGCGGCGCCTCGCTGATAGCCAGTCCGGAGCGCATAGAGCGATCGACGTGCGTTCCAACGTTGCCGAAGCGCGTGCTGAAGCACAACAGGGGAACATCGAGCGTGCGCGGTCGGCCGCCGAGCGCGCTGCCCGGAGCGCTGCTGGCATCCGCAACTTGGAGCGCCAGGTGAGCGCCGTCTCATGTGGGATATCAGCCCTGACGGAGCGTGGCGATCCTGATATCAACAAGCTGGTTCCGGCCGCCGCGCAAGCGCTCGGTATTCGTAGCGATGCTCTGGATGCGGCTTTGCTGGACTATGCAGACTGGTTCCGGCTCAACGGGCGTCCGCGAGAATCCCTCGAGCTGTATTGGCTTGCTCGATCTGCCACCGAATTCGATCGATTCATCAACGACCTCGGCAGCCTGCCCAAAGTGCTGGGGGTGCGATGGTCACTCCGGGGACGCCTGTGGGCACGGGCCGTGAGCGGGCAGCTTCAGGCACGCCTCATCATTGAAGACCGCCCGTCCGAGTCCCTTCGCGCATCAGCCGATTCGGCGGCGACGGTCCTACTGAGGCTCGGCGAATGGCCAGCATTTGTCGAACTGCGCGCCGCTGTGTGCGAAGCTGACTCGAAACATGATGCCCACGGGGCTTCGAACGCAGTGTTGCGAGAGGTCGAAGCCGCTCACACACGTCACCGCTACGTCGTAATTGATTGGGCCGCTCGTGGCAACTGGGAGCGCGCGGTCCAACGCGCGCGGGCGGCTAGGGCACGGACACCCTCGGAAGTGCCCCAGAGTGCCAATGCAGTCGCGGCTGACAGCACCTGGTTAGCGGGCGAAGGCACGGCTGTGTCCAGAGCCGGCGTTGACCTGGCGGCGGCACTGGACGACCTGCTCCAAGGTGCACACGTAACTGCACTGCGTGCAATGTCCATGCGGCTCGGGACTCTCGGCCTGAAAGAAGAGGCGCTGAACGCCGCCGAAGCAGTTGTGCAGATTCAGCGAAGTAAGGATACCAACCATAGCCTGTCATCTTTAGGCTTTCCGTTATGGCGACTGGGAATATGCCGCGAGGAGGTCGGGCAGAGAGTCGAGGGTCTTGACACTCACCTCGAGTCTCTTGAGTACTTCAGGCGGGCAGCATTGCGAAACGAGTCGGACCGCTTGACGTGCGCACAAGTAGTGAGGGACTGCGTACAGCGGTTAATTGATGCAGAGCGCTTCGAACAGGCGCTGCCGCTCGCGCTTGAGACCATACGACGCTTCGCCGAACTGACGCCCTCAGAAACGCCTTCGCAATCAACGAGTGACGCGGCACAGAAACTGGCTGAGGTGTACGAGCGTCTAGACCGTTTCGATGTCTCCGCCGAAACACACCTGAAGTTGGCTCGCGCGTGGGAGGCGAGCAAGGGCGACCCGAATGTCAGGCACGCGTGGGCCGCAGAATCCTATTGGCGTGCCTCCCGCGTGTGGCGCCGCGTCAAGAGAGTGCCGGAAGAGCGCGAGGCACTGGCGTTATCACAGGTGCACCTATCCGCGATCGATGACCTCGGTTACTCATTGGAATGGCAGATTCGGCGCCGACATCGGGTCGGTGCTGCTCTTGGGAAGCTGCTAATGGACCAAGACGCCTCCTACTCCGATGCACTTCGCCCGCTACGAGAGGCGCTGGACAACCTCCGGAAACTCCCAGCTAGCGAGGCCCACCTGCACGAAGACCTTCGAGGTCTGCTGTTGCGTCTAGCGGCGTGCACAGAACGCGTCGATCCAACGGCTCAAGAAGAAGTCCTCGCGCTGCGCCGGGAGGCTTTCGATGAGTCACTCGAGATCGAGCGCGACGCCGAGAGCGACTGGGTGGATTACGTTGACGACTCCGCCTACTGGCTGGCAATCACCTATCTGCGCACAGGCCAACCGGCGAAGGTACTGGCCGTTGCAGACACGGTGCGGGCGCTCACGCCGCCATTGGCTCCGAGCGCCCTCTGGCTACGCTATACGACCTATCTGGCGGCCACAGCCGTCGGGGACTCGTCTCGCGCTGACGAGGAGATTCGCGCTGCGATAGCGATCGCGAACGCCGACTCTGACGGCGATGCGACAGCGCTCTCCGTATTTACTCGCTGCGTCTTATTCATCGCGGCCGGGGACGATACTCGCGCGATGTCGTACATCAAAGCGGCGATGCTTGACGGCAACGCTCCCAGCAGTGAGCAGCGAGAGCTATTGTGGGCCGATCTCGCCGATCTGGAACGCACAATCGGGCCTCGATCGATTGTTGACGAAATCCGCGAGCTACTCCCCCTCGTTGAGTCCGGGGCGCACTAGTGAACGAGCCAAGCCAAGAATCGCCTGGACGGGCGTACTGGCCAAACCACCCAGACTCCAGCGATGTCGTCGAGCGCGCATCGGCCGAGGCCGCCGAACTGGGTTCCGCATCGATCGGCAGCGAGCACATACTTCTCGCGCTGTTAGCCATGCAGGACGAACAAGTGAATCGCGTGTTCGCTGAGTATGGGCTGTCCTACCATGCGGTTCGGGCCTTCATCTCAGGTATGGAACAGCGCTCTGAGTCCAATCGGCAGTTGACCCTCAGCGCCGACCTCGCCGCAACTCTCCACGCCGCGTCAGAAGCTCGCCGTAAGGCTGGCTCCGAAGCTGTTCGTCCTATTCATTTGCTGGTCGCGATCGCAGCAAGTACTGCCACAGTGACGAGAGCCGTCCTCGACAGCTACGCAGTGCCGATGACACTCGCCGCCGGGGTTGGTGCGGATGCGGCAGATCGCCCACTTACGATATCGACCGTGAAGGCGTCGATTGCCTCACCCGCGCTGGACCCGCCCCTACCGGACGCGTTGGCCAACGCCTCGCCCTTAGCGCAACGTATTGTGCTGAAGGCATTGAAGGAACGTCTCACGCTGGACGGCTTCGTCGGCGAACTGCTCACCTGCCAACGTGAGGATTGCGCCCGCGTCAGTCTTGCGATCCGCGCTCTCGACGGCGACGGCGACGACCTTGCCGAGTTGATCGAAGACGTCGCACCGGAGGCACTTCGACCACGTCCGGACAAGCCAGAGTTAGCTCTCGGCGGCGTCATCGACGATCTTCCACACTGGCTGGCCAGGACCGGTGACCGACACCCCGACACTGCTCACTTACTTCTTGCCGCCCTAGCGGTATCGCCCAAGTCTGCATTCGCGACGGCACTCAAGACCTACGGGATTACGAGCGACCTTCTTGTTGCCGCAGCCGTTAGTGTTCGGGCGGACATCGGCGTCATGGACAAGCCTGGCGTCCCAGCCACGATCACGCCAAATTCACAACGCGGTCCAGCACCGCGAGTGTCACTCGGCCAACCTGATCCTCTGGAGAAACTTCCAGGCGTCCGCTTCCGGCGCAGGTTGTTCCGAGGCTCGATGGCCTCGGGCGACTACCTCAACAGCGACCTTCAGATCACGAGGATCATGCGCTGGACCGCCGCCACGACGTTCTCGTCCGGTTCGGGGCTCGTCTTTGTCATCGTGCTCATCGGAACGACGGTGGACGCGGGGAGATTGTGGCTCCTACTCGCGCTACCGCTCGCGGGATTGACTCCCGAAGTGCTCCCCGTTTCAATCTGGCTTTGTACATGCGCGACCGGTGCGTATTTCTTGCCGTGGCCTGCCCGCGTACCCCTCGCACTGCTCATGGTTAGCTACGCGACATCAACATGGCTTGAATTGCAGTGGCGTCGGTCGGACTCGGGGGATCCAACCTTCGACCTCAAACGCCTGCGTCGGGACGTGCGGTCCTCTCATCGCGCGCTACTTGTCGGCGGACCGCCGTGACCTCCCCGGAACACGCGTTCCGGCTCTCATCGGATGATGCCACGTGGTTGCGGGCTCGTGGCAACGACCAGGACCGCGTGCTCAACGACCTGACCTTTCTCGTCGAAGTCCCGCTAGCGGTACGACGAATTCCTTCGTTTGTTCCCATCGTGATCGTGCGAGCCGTTCTTGATCACTCCCAGCTTCGGCGATCCCGCTCAACACGCACGAGAATCGGCTCGTACCCCTCCGATTCGGATTGGCTCCTCGGGTCCGCGAAGGTCACACGGCCGCTCGGGTGGCGCCTATTTGTCACAGCGACTGCCGTCGTCGTTGGTCTCTCACTCGGATACCCGTGGTGGGCGCTTACGAGTCTTGGCACCGCATGCTTCATCATGCTCGCTGGCCTTGTGCCAAGCCTCCTTGCCGTTGCGATTGGACTCGCGCTGCTGATTCTCGTGCCGCAAGCATGGGCATGGACGGTCTTTGCTGAGTACATGGCGATGATGCTTGTGTTGGCTCGGAAGCTGGGCCTAGCTCTTGGTGGCGCCGGATCGGGTCCGGGTCTCGGATTCATTCCGCTCGTGACAGTTGTGCGACTGTTCCTGCGCGGCGTCTGGAGCAACTTCGCTCTAGGGGTCGACAAAGCGCAGAGCGATGACGCAGCACGCGCGGAGCAGTTCCTGGCCGCGGCAGAGGCTCGTTCCGGCAATTACCGCGCCGTCGTGCGACACGCGCGGGCTCTCGTACTTGCTCGAAGCGGCGAGACTACAGCAGCGCTAAGTCTCGTCGCCGAGAGCAATGGCGACTCGGAACTGCCGTCGAGCACCCGTGGATGGTTAGGTACGGTAGTCAGCCAGATTCTTGCGACAGCCGGGCAAGATGTCGCAGCGCGCGCGCAGTTGCAGGCAGCTATTCCGCTGCTGTCTAACCGCCGGGCACGAGGTATCCGCGTAGCTGCGCAACTGCACCTCGTAGACATGGCGATCAAGGAGGGGGACTACGGCCTCGCCCTCGAGTTGCTGACAGACGTGCGATGGCAGGCCTTACGGCGCCGCAACCTCGAACTGGTCGCCACAACTGAGGGCTACCTCGTGCGCATGATGAGCGGGATGGGGAACCGCGCCGGCGCACTATGGACTCTCGAACAAATCAGCCCGCGCGATGCGCGACGGGTCCGAGCGACGGAAACCAGTTCGCAAACTGCCATGTGGAGCGTGCTTCACGCACAAGTGGCGCTCGAGGAGGGCGACCTCGCCAGCGCCGAGCGTCAAGCGCTCAGCGCAGTCAAGCGCGGCGAGCTTCTCGCTGACGAGGGACCGCGAGCAGCAGCACATCTGATTCTCGCAGACGTTCGCCACAGGGACGGACGCGCGAATGATGCGCTCCCTCACGTACTTATTGCGCTCAGCACACTGCAACAGGTTCGCTACCGACTGCCGACGTCGAGTTGGCGACGAAACTGGGTCCAGCTCAACACACGTGCGTACGAGTTGGCGCTTGAGATCGCGTCCACAAACGATGACCCCTTCCTTGTCGCCGAGCTTATCGAGACGATCCGCGCGCACGCCGTACCTGTCGGGGCGGCCAGGACAGCTCGACGACTGGAAACATTGTTAGGTGCGCTCATGGATCCGGCGTTGAAGGGATCGGCTGGAACGCCGAAACAAACGAGTGATCGGCAATCGCGCGCACAGAGCGCTGCACTCGCGCTTGCAGGCGTCGATCTGCTCCGACCGCCAGCGGCGATATACGTGGGTGGTACCTCTTGGCTAACTAGATCCGCGGATGCGGTTACCGATCTCGATGCGCTTATCGAAAGTACGATGGGCGGAGACGGGTGGTACTGGTCGGCGTGCATCGCGGCCGCAACGTACTGGTGGGCCGTCCGAAGACCTGACGGTTCGTGGCTTTGGGGATCTGCGGACATGAGCGAGGGGTCTTTGGCTCGAGTTGCGCTGAGCGACCTCCTCGCCGCGCTGCCCATCCGGCGTCCGGGAGAGTCCGACATCGAGCTCGACGCCCGAATCAAATCGAGCCCGCTGTGGGACTTGCGTAACGACGCGCGAAGCGGCGCGACGCTGCTAGATGCGGTCGCCCACGCCTTCTTGCCCGAGCCCTTACAAGAGGCACTGGCGCAATCATCCACGCATGAGCCAACGCGCGTGCTCGTGAGTCTGAACGGTGCGCTTGCTGCGCTGCCAATCAACGCCTTGCCTATTGACTCAGATCGGCTAGTCATCGACGCAGCGGCAGTAAGCCACATTCCCGCGGCGGCTCTTCTGGACCGATTCGACGACGTGGAGTCCGACAGCCTTCACCGACGGGCGGAGATCGTTCTCGCGGTCATCGACCCTGATCCGCGGCTACAGCGGCTCCGGGCACAGCCTCCGAAGTCTGCCGGGCTTGTTCTGGAGCGGCCCACTACCAAGCGACGGCTGATGGACGCGTTGCGTCAGGCGGACGCGGCCGGTGTGTTCTGTGCGTTCGCGCATTACCGCGATGCGCCCGTCGGTACGCCCGCGACTGGCGGTCTGGCCCTGGCCGACGGCGTACTGTCGCTGCGAGATCTCGCGCCATCCGCCGATGCACTAGCCGAGGACACCCGTGTTCCCGAACGCATCCTGCTAGCGATGTGCGAGAGCCTCGGCGCAGGCGCGCGTGACTCGGTGCTTGCCAACGAAGAGGCCTCTATAGGTTCTAGCACCTGGGAATGGCTTGGCCTCACGACCGGGTTCTTGCTCGCCGGCGCCCGCTTCGTGGTTGCCACTGCGTGGCCTCTGCCCAACGTGCGAGCAGCGAATCAGTTCGATCACGAAATCGCCCACGCACTGACGCAGCCGAACCCAGGAATCGCGGTGCGGAACGCAATCTTGGGCCTGACGTCACCCCAGCAAAGAGGTCGAATTCCGGTGGCCGTTTGGGCGGCGTACTCGTACCTCGGCCCACTTCGCCCTGCAGACGGCCAACAGAAGCCATCTTGACAATTCCCGGCTTGCCCGGCCAAGCCCAGACCGCGTCTGGCAAGTACTTACTGATGCAGCATCCGGTGCCACGTCGTCATACTGACCGAATGGACGAAACCTTCGGTCGCACGGATGATGGACCCACGGTTGTCCCGGTGCTGGCGGTTCCGGACGATGCAGTGGGCGAACTAGTTGACGCGGGTCTCGTCGAAGAGATGCTGACCTTCAGAGGCGCCGTTCTCGACGCGGTCATCAATGTCGGTGTCGATTCCGCGGCCCTCGTCACTTTGGCGCAGGCCCCGGGGACGTTGCATGAGTTTGCCACCTGGCTGGTCAGCCGCGCGAAGCGACAGGGAAAGTTCATTCAAATTTCCGCCGAGCGAGCGGGTCGCCGGGTTGAGCTGCGCGTGACCGGCGACTTCTCGGCCGAGGCAGTAACGGCGTTCCTCGTCTCCGCGCTCCCGGATTCGATAGAGGACGACTCGAGACGAAACATGCGCGACGACTAACAAACAGAGCGCACGTTAGTTGGCCAGGTCCGAGGATCCTTACCGAGCGACTCAGAATTTTGTGACCTTGTGCATGGATCACCGCTGGACTCGGCCCGACTGGCACGAACCCACGCACAGGGGTCGACGAGTCCATGCGGTTGCCGCGGCCGACGGGGTGGACGTTGTGTTGTCGCGGTCGCTGGATATCCGCGCTCACTACGACCGATTATGCATGAGGGGTCAGATCCGTGGGCCGCGTCCTACGTGGCCTTCACCCATGGCCGGCGATTCAGGCATCTCGAGTGGGCGGTTCGACGAGACGGCCATCACGCGGGCTCAAGACCATGTCTTTGGCACTCCGATCAGTTCGTCGCCAGGGATCATGACCTTGATGCCGCCTCCCGGAGTATCAACGCCGGATGAGAGGAGGACGTATCGCGCCAGTTGTCTCGTCGAGTAGGGCGGTCGGGAGGAGGTGTTCGAACCGGATCAGCGCCGCGGCGAGAACTCTGCTGTGCTCCGCCCAGTCGCCCCGCGGGTTCACCCGATGCGCCTGGACGTTGCGCGCGTCAAACAGCGCGCCCACCTCGCTGTCAGTCAGGGCCGCTGTCAGGTTGATTGTGAACTGCTTCCGAACGTTGGATTTCGCGGCGTCCCACAAGCGACGACCGGCGAGGCGGCAGGAAGAAGGGTCGGCGGCCACGCCGTTCCACGTGACACAGCACCGCAGCAGGTGTTCGAAGGTGAGCACAAGTTCGCGATATCCGTCGCGTTCGGAGGTGCTTCGCCTCAGTCTGTAGCGCGACCAGCCAGCCAGCAAACCGCCCTCTGCCGGTGGGAGGTCTGTGGCGACACGGACGCTGAGAGCGTCGCTCCACCGATTCCGGAACCCCATGCGTGCGAAGCATCGGGATACTTCGCCGGCCACCAGAGCGGCCTCATCCACATCGCCCACGGCGGCGAGTAGGAGCCCGACAGTGGTGCGATTGGTCGTTTCCCACATGGAGTGCTGTGCAGCAGCCACGAGCTCTCCGCCGCGATCGGCGGCATCAAATGCGCGCCGTAAGAGATGGAGCCGTTCGCGCGGCGCGGCGCGCCCTGCCATCCTGATGAGGACGCGCGCCCGGGTCGTAAGCAGCGTCCCCGTGGTAGCGCTGTCTGGAGCGCTGGCGGTCAGTCGGCGGATGACCCGTTCAGCGCCTTCGAGATCACCTACGTCCTCGCGTATCCGCGCTTCTTGAGGAAACGGCGGACGGCTCACGCTATGAGCCCGTCTGAGGTTGTATGCGATCAGAGCCCCGGCAAGGTCGTGCCTGTTAAGCCGCGCGGTGACGAGTTCAGCCAACAGCGCGTCGACATACGTCGGGGCGTGCTCTTGCGCGATCCTGATTGCCGCGGCGTAGTGGGCTTCGGCCGCCACGTCGCTTCGGTCTCGCAGCACCACCGCGCGCAATGTGTGGTGCCGCAGCCGGGTGGCAGGGGCAACGTCACTGGGCGCCCAAGGTTCGAAGTGACGTTCCGCTCGATCCAGAACGAGATCAGCGAGGTGATACTCGAAGCGGCGAAAGATCGCTTCGGCGGCGACGTCGTGAAGGACGTCGATCTCTACCACGCGTCATCCTCCTCGACCGGAGAATAGGACGTTAGTGGGGTAGTGGCGAACCAGTTCCTCGCTCGAAATCGGGTACGCCGTGCTCTTGGCGCATGGCGACGAAAGAGGCGCGGAAGTCCTCACTCTTTGCTCGTCACATTGGCAAGACAATGGACCGGGCACTGCGTGGAGTCACCTCCCTGCACCCTTCGCGGGTGCGGCGGTCGGTCTACTCGGCGGGTTTGTACCCCGCGGCTCGCACCGTTTGAGTGCGACCCGCCCGCGCGCTCGTGCGCTGATGCACAAGCCTCTAGTAGGCGGCGTCGGCGCGGGGCACGACGCCGTCGGCCTAGCCGACGCCTGAAGCCACGGTCCCCGAGCTCAAATCCGATGTCACACCGATGTCACAGACTGTGTGACACTGGGCACCACAAGAGACCACTGGGTGATCTGGCGACGGATCCCGAAAAGGGCCTCTGACCTGCGGAAACACCGCTGAACAGCCAATTCAGCGGGAGGCGGCGGACGAGTCGGCCTGTAAGCCGGGTTCTGTGCCTCGCGCCCGAAGGCGCGAGCGGCGACCATCCCTCTCGGGTTGCCGTTGCCGGCAACCTCTAGCGGTCTACCCGGAAGCTCGGACGGGCCGCCCTCGAACGCTTCCTGTCTGACCTTGCTCCGGGTGGGGTTTGCCTAGCCGCCCGGGTCACCCCGAACGCTGGTGGGCCCTTACCCCACCGTTTCACCCTTGCGCCGCCGCAAGCGCCGACGCGGTCTGTTCTCTGTGGCACTGTCCCGCGGGTCACCCCGGGTCGGTGTTACCGACCACCCTGCCCTGTGGAGCCCGGACTTTCCTCGGCGAGCGCCGCGCCCTCCCGAAAGAAGGAGCAACACTCGACGCGGCCGCCCGGCCGGCTCGTCCGCCGTGCACCAAGGATACTCGCCACGTGCAGATCATCGACGACCTCGAAGCCGAGCAAGACCGGCTCGACACTCTGCTCGCCGCCCTCACCGTCGAGCAGTGGGCAACCCCCTCTGCCGCCGCGGGCTGGACCATCGCCGACGTCGTACTGCACCTCGCGCAGACCGAGGAAGCCGTCGCCTACACCCTCACGAGGGCAGACCGCCCCGACACGTTCGACCGCGGCAACCAGCCACTCGACCAAGCGGTCGACGACGCCGTACGTGCCGAACGCGCGCCCGCTGACGAGATCTTCGAACGTTGGCGCACGGCCCGGCGTGCTGCCGTCGATGCGCTGCGATCCGCAGACCCGGACACGCGCGTGCCTTGGGCCGCGACCCCGCTCCGCCCGCAGGTCCTTGCCACCACCCGGCTGGCCGAGCACTGGGCGCACGGACTCGACATCACCACCCCGCTCGACCTGCCGTTCCCCGACACCGACCGCCTGCGCCACATCGCCTGGCTCGGCCATCGCACCTTGCCCTACGCCTTCGGCGTCGAAGGGCTCGAGCCACACGACGTCTTCTGCGAGTTGACCGCCCCGGACGGTACGACGATCTGGACCTACGGACCGGAAACAGCGGACTCGACGATCAAAGGTCCGGCCGGCGACTTCTGCCGGATCGGCGCCCGGCGCCTCAAGCCGGAGCACAGCGCCCTAAAGACCACCGGACCGCATGCGGCCCAAGCACTCCAAGTACTCCGCAACTACGCGGCCTAACGAAGCGAAATCAGCGCAGCGCGATCAGCGCCCCGACCGCAACGCCGACGGCAAGCAACCACAACGCCGTCGGCAGATAGTGGCGCCAGTCACTTCGCATAGACCACACCCCCGACGACCACGACATCGACCGGATTGAGCGCAGCCGGCGCAGGCCCGGCCAACACCTTCCCTGTCGTCGCGTCGAACTGGCTGCCGTGGCACGGGCACTCGATCCGTCCCCGCCGCACCGACGACACGATGCAGCCCTGATGCGTGCACACCGCGGAGAACCCGTGCACGGACCCACTCGCATCTTTGGTCACGACGACGCGTGCACCCTTGACGACCACCCCGCCGCCGGCCGGCACCGCATCGGCGGCGACCAAGCGCTCGCCCGGCCCTGACGATCCCGAACCCGCGTGCGGCGAGTACGCGTAGTCGTTCGCCGCGCCGACACCTGCGGTCCGCTTCGCGGCCGCGCTGTTGCGTGCCCACAACCAGCCGAAGACTCCCCCGACGACAGCGAGCGAGCCGCCGCGCAGCACCGTACGACGGGTCACCTGTACCTGTACGTCACCGGTCATGTCAGCGGCAATCCGGATCGGGTGAAGAACCACAACGCGGCCGTCAGCCAGATCGTGACGAGCAGCGCCATTACGGCGCCGCCCATCACCGGCAACCCCCACGACGGCAAGCCGCGCATCCGCAGGCCCAGCATCTTCGCGCCGTACGCGCCGTAGAACGCGCAACCGGCCACACTGTGCGCGACGACGCGCGCATCCTGCGTACCGAAGCCCAACGCCCACATGCAATGCACGGCAATCGGCACCGTCAGCGTGAACGCAATCGCACCGCTCCATCGGTGTGTCATCGCCACCGACCGTCCAGCAGTCGCGCGCACACCGGGCAACCGTCCCCACATCCACAAGGCCGTTGCGAGCTGCACCAGAAGCAACGCGAGCGCGGCCGTCGTGAACCACACCTTCAGTTGCAACATCCCGGAAAACCACAGCGTGAAGATCGGCCGGCCTCCCGGCGTGTGTGCCTTGGCGTAGACACCGAGCGCCAGCGCAATGGCGAGCGCCACGACGAGCAGTACCGCGGCCGCCGCGCGGGCGGCGATCGGGCGGGCTGGTTCCGCAGACGTCGTCAACTTGTCACCGAGGCGAGCACACCCGCAGCCGGCGTCCTTGTCAACACCATCCGCCCATGACGTTGGGCCACCCCGGTGCGTGGGTACGACGACAACAACTCACGAGGGAGGCTCCATGACCACCATGCAGACCCGGCCGACCACCGAGACGGCCCCGGGCCCCACCACGACCAACCAGCCCGGTCGCGTCGTCAGCATCGTCGGCATCGTTCTCGGTGCCCTCGGCCTGCTGTTCGGCATCCTCGCCGGCATCCCCGGCCTCATCTGCGGCGTCGTCGGCGCGGCCAAGGGCAACCGGCTCGGCTGGATCGCGATCGTCGTGTCGGTCGTATGCACGATCGCCGGCATCGCGATCGGTCACGCGGTCATCGGCCGCTAACTACACATACAGACAGCGATCGCGGGAGATCACGACTGGTCTCCCGCGATCGCTGTGAACTCAACTCTTCGCGCCACTACATCCGCCGTCGTCAACCGCACGTCGACCACGGCGCCCAGCTGCAACGCATCCCCCCGTAGCCGGCCACGAACGGCCGGGTCCGTCAGCTGCACTTCGCCTCGACCAGCACTCGCCTCGACGACGACGCCGCGGAAAACCTCACCCACCCGGTGTTGCAACACAAGCGTCTCCGCGATGTCGATGACACCTCGGTCGGCTGCATGCGCGCGTTGATCCGCCTCGGCCATCACCCGCGGCAACGCCGGCAACCCGGTCCGCGCCCATTCCGGCACCGCCACACCGGCGCACGCCGCGAGGCAACACTCGGACACGTACCGATCGGCAAGCCGTCGTAACGGCGCGGTCGCATGCGCGTACGGCGCGGCAACCGCCGAGTGGGTTCGCTGCGCCGGCAGCGATCCGTCGAACGCGACGTAACCCGCACCGCGGAACAGCACCGACGCCAACCGCAGCACCGCCGCATGCGCCGGCACCGATCCGTCGAGACCTCGGATCACTTCCGGGTACGACGCCGACGAGGGCCATGACACTCCGAGTGCCAACGCACTACGGCGCAACGTCGCGACCACATCGGCAGCCGGCGGCGGCATCGTCCGTAACAGCCCGACACCGGCATCGAGCATCAGCTTCGCCGCGGCCATCCCGGTCAGCAACGACAACTGCGCGTTCCAGTCCTCCACCGGCAACGTCGCGCGGTACGTCAACGTCCACGCCGTGCCGTCTCCCTCGACCTGCTGCTCCGGCACCGGCAGCGACACGCCACCACGCGCGCGCTCCAACGCCAGCCGGCGTTCGCCGACCTCGCGCAACAGCTCGAAGACCTCGCCCTTGCTCGCCTGCAGTGACTGGTAGTCCAACTGCGCGCGACTACGCACTACCGATCGCCGTACGTCGACTGCGGTCAACTCGCCGTCGGCATCGAGATCCAGCTGCCACAACACCGCCGGTCGATCCTCGCCGGGCAGCAGGCTCGCGGTCCCTTCCGACAGCACCGGCGGGTGCAACGGCACGCGGCCATCGGGCAGGTACACCGTCTCGCCGCGTCGATGCGCCTCCGCATCGAGCGCACCGTCCGGTCGCACGAACGCGCCGACATCCGCGATCGCATAGCGCACTCGGTGCCCAGCACCCTGACGCTCGATCTGGAACGCCTGGTCGAGATCGCGCGAGCCGGGCGGATCGACAGTGACGAACTCGATGTCGGTCGCGTCGACACGATCGGCGGCTTGCCAGGTCGCGGCGGAAGCCTCGGCGAGAACGTCAGCCGGAAAAGCCGCCGGTAGTTTCAACTCGGCGCGCAACGCGGCCAGCGGCGGATCGATGTCCGGCACCGGCGGGACCGACGTGCGCACTTCCACCAACTACCTACTCCGTCCTCACCGCGTCGAGATGTGACACATCGTTGAGACCGGTCAGCACCGCCGG
>JAVEEG010000281.1 GCA_030840585.1 Frankiaceae bacterium
CCGCCGGCGATCGACTACGACGGCGTGCCGCGGATCACCTACTCCGAGCCTGAGGTCGCCAGCGTCGGCATCACCACCGCGCAGGCCAAGGAGCGCGGCCTCGACGTCACCGAGTTCACCTACGACCTCGCCGGCAACGGCCGGGCGCAGATCCTGCAGACCGCCGGTGCGTGCAAGGTGGTCGCGGTCAAGGACGGCCCGGTGGTCGGCGTGCACATGGTCGGCTCGCGGGTCGGCGACCTGATCGCCGAGGCGCAGCTGATCACCAACTGGGAGGCGCTGCCGGTCGAGGTCGCGCAGCTCATCCACCCGCACCCGACCCTGTCGGAGGCGGTCGGCGAGGCCCACCTAGCGCTGGCCGGCAAGCCGTTGCACGTGCACGGCTGATCGAAGGAGCCACATGTCCGTCTCCGTCACCATGCCGCGCCTCGGCGAGAGCGTCTCCGAGGGCACCGTCACCCGCTGGCTGAAGCAGGAGGGCGAGCGGGTCGAGGCCGACGAGCCACTGCTCGAGGTGTCGACGGACAAGGTCGACACCGAGATCCCCTCGCCCGCCGCGGGCGTGCTCAAATCGATCAAGGTCGGCGAGGACGAGACGGTCGAGGTCGGCTCCGAGCTTGCGGTCATCGACGACGGCGCCGGTGGTGGCGAGCCGGCCGCCGAAGCGGAAGCGAAGCCGGAGCCCGAAGCCGAAGCTGAGCCGGAGCCCGAAGCCAAGGCTGAGCCAGAGCCGGAGGCCAAAGCGGAGCCGGAGCCGGAGCAGCCGACCGAGGCCGAACCCGCCGAAGCGGCCGCCGATACCGAGACTCGTGAGCAGGTCGCCCGCGACGCTGAGGGCGACGAGCACGAGGACGAGGGCGGCGGTCCGTCGTACGTCACCCCGCTGGTCCGGCGGCTGGCGGCCGAGCACGGGGTCAACCTCGCCGACCTGCACGGGACCGGCGTGGGTGGCCGGATCCGCAAGCAGGACGTCCTCGACGCGGCCGGTACGACGAGCACCGAGACCGCGCCGAAGCCGGCCGCCGCCAAGCAAGACGCGCCCAAGCAAGAGGCACCGAAACCGAAGCACGCGGGCCCGGATACGTCCGTGCGCGGCAAGACCGAGAAGCTGTCCCGGCTGCGGACCGTCATCGCGCAACGGATGGTCGAGTCGCTGCAGACATCGGCGCAGCTCACGACCGTCGTGGAGGTCGACCTGACTCGGGTGGCGCGGCTGCGCGACCGGGTGAAGAACGAGTTCGAGGCACGCGAGGGCGTGAAGCTGTCGTACCTGCCGTTCTTCGCGCTCGCGGCCTGCGAGGCGCTGCGCGAGCACCCGGCGGTCAATGCCTCGATCGACCTCGAAGCCGGCACCGCGACCTACCACGACTCCGTTCACCTCGGCATCGCGGTCGACACGCCGCGCGGGCTCCTGGTCCCGGTAATCCGGGACGCGAGCGACCTCAACCTGTCCGGTCTCGCCCGCAAGATCGCCGACCTGGCCGACCGCACTCGCGGCAACCACATCACCCCGGACGAGCTCGGCGGCGGGACGTTCACGCTGACCAACACCGGCTCGCGCGGCGCACTGTTCGACACGCCGATCATCAACCAGCCGCAGGTCGGCATCCTCGGCACCGGGGCGGTCGTCAAGCGCGCGGTCGTCGTCGACGATCCTGATGTCGGCGAGGTCATCGCGGTCCGGCACATGGTCTACCTCGCGCTCACCTACGACCACCGCATGGTCGACGGCGCGGACGCGGCGCGGTTCCTGACGTCGGTGAAGACCCGGCTCGAAGAAGGCGAGTTCGAGGCCGAGCTGGGCGCGTAATGCGCTGGGTCGTCTCCGGCGCGTCCGGATTCATCGGTACGGCGCTCGTTCGCGCGTTGCGAGCCGAGGGCGAGGACGTCGCCACCTTGGTACGGCGTGCGCCGGCTGCGGCGGGCGAGTACCGCTGGGATCCGGGCCGGCGCGAGATCGATCCGGCCGCGCTCGACGGTGCGGACGTCGTCGTCCATCTGTCCGGCGCGGGCATCGGCGACCGGCGCTGGACCGACGAGCGCAAGCGATTGATCCTCGCCAGCCGAGTCGACTCGACGACGACGCTCGCCGATGCGATCGCGGGCCGCGACGATCGCCCGGCGGTGTGGCTGTCCGGTTCGGCCGTCGGCTACTACGGCGACACCGGAGAGGAGACCGTCGACGAGTCGTCGCCTTCGGGTGCGGGCTACGCCGCCGAGGTCGTCCGGCAGTGGGAAGCTTCCACGGCCGCAGCGTCCGGCGCGGGCGTGCGCGTCGTACATCTGCGCAGCGGGATCGTCCTGTCACCCGAGGGCGCGACGCTCGGAAAACTGGTGCCGTTGTTCAAGTTCGGACTCGGTGGCCGGCTCGGATCCGGGCGGCAGTGGATGTCGTGGATCGCGCTCGCCGACGAGGTCGCGGCGATCCGATTCCTGGCCGGGCGCGACGACATCGCCGGGCCGGTGAACCTGACCGCGCCGGAGCCGGTCCGCAACATCGAGTTCACCAAGTCGCTCGCCCGCGCGGTGCACCGGCCAGCGGTGTTCCCGGTCCCGTCGCCGGCGTTGCGCGCAGTGTTCGGCGGCTTCGCCGACGAGGGTCCGCTGGCCAGCCAGCGGGTCGTTCCAGCTCGGCTGGAAGCCGCCGGCTTCGACTTCAGCTTCGACGACATCGACGCGGCCTTGACCGCAATGCTCAGCTGAGCCCGTCGACTGTGACGTTCGAGGCGTTATCCGGGCCGCTTTCCGCCTCGAACGTCTCACTCGATGCGGGTGAGCCGCCAGCTGTGCCCGACCCGGCGCAGGTGTACGACAACGTTGCGCGGCTGGCCGCCGCCCACGCGCAACACCACTCGGCCGTGTCCGTCCACCAGGACGTAGGCGGCCGGTAGCTCGACCGCAGTGAGCACCACGCTGCCGGCGGCGCGGCTTAACATCCGCGGCGCGGACAGCCGCGCCAGCCGGCCGCGCACGGTATGGCCATGCGCCGCGAGGTCTCGGATGAGTGCGGTGTCGCGGGCCAGCTGCGGGCTCCCCCTCGCGTAAACCGCGCTCAGCTCGGACACATCGCGATCGGCGAACGCGACCACGCGCGCCCGGTCGAGGCCGGCCACCACCGCCCCCCACCGCACCGGCTCGTGTGCGGCGTGCAACGGGAGCAAGGCCACCAGAGAGATAACGACGACCCCGAGCGGGACCACTGCCTTCGAGGGTGCGAAACGGCGGGGTTCTATAGCGGTTATCCCGCGATGATCTCGCCGCGGTGGCGGTGGCGGTGGCGGTGGCGGTGGCGACGGCCGCAGTGGCCGCGTGAGGGGGAGCCGGAGCGGGGCGGCCGGGCCGGCGGCGAGCACCCGCTCGGCCAGCTGTTGTGCATCGCAGCGGTCGGCCGGCTCGGTCGCGAGCGCTGCCTCCAGCGCCTCGACCAGCCGAGGCGGGCCGTCGAGCGGCGCGCGGACACCACCGGCCGCCCGGACACAGGCGCGCTCGGAATCGTCGGTGTCCCAAACCGAGCGGCCGGACAAGGCGAGGTAGCCGATCGCCGCGACGGCGAAGACGTCGGCCGCCGGGCCGGCCGGCGCACCACGGGCCACCTCGGGCGCGACGATCGCCGCGCCACCGCTCGTGTCCGGCCCGCGGAGGCGTGGCCGGCCGTCGGGCCGGAACGCCACCGCCTCCGGGCACACGCCGCCATGCGATCGCCCAGCGGCATGCAGCTCGGCGACATCGAGCGCCAACCCGACCACGAGCGTGACGACCTCGGCCGGCGCGAGCACCCCGCGCCGGGCCAGGACGTCGGGCAGCCGAACCGCGGTCACGACAACACATCGCAGCAGAAACGCGGGCCTCGCGACGCCGGCCGTCCACAGCCCCTCGCGGCGTACCCTCGAGAGCGTGATCGAGGTCGTCCGCGCCGGCCGCGTCGGCTACGCCGACGCGTGGGACTGGCAACGTCGGCTGCACGCGCAACGGGTGGCCGGCGAGATCCCCGACACCGTGCTGCTGCTCGAACACGACCCCGTCTACACCGCCGGCAAACGCACCGAGGACTGGGAACGGCCACTCGACGGGACCCCGGTCATCGACGTCGACCGAGGTGGCCGGATCACCTGGCACGGCCCCGGCCAGCTGACCGGGTACCCGATCGTCGCGCTGCCCGATCCCGTCGACGTCGTCGCCTATGTCCGCCGGCTCGAGGCCGCCCTCATCGAGGTCTGCGCGACCTTCGGCGTGCCGACAAAACGCGTCGAGGGCCGCAGCGGCGTTTGGACCGCCGACGGCAACCGCAAGGTCGCGGCCATCGGCATCAGGGTGTCCCGCGGCGTGACGATGCACGGGTTCGCGCTCAACTGCGACTGCGACCTGGGCGCGTACGGGGCGATCGTGCCGTGTGGCATCACCGACGCCGGTGTCACCTCGCTGAGCATCGAAGCCGGCCGCGCCATTACGGTCGAAGACGCCATCCCCGTCGTGGAACGCGAACTCGACCGCGCACTTGCCGCCGTACCCTTGATGACATGACGGCGATCGATCCGGGCGGGCGCAAGCTGTTGCGCCTGGAAGTCCGCAACGCCGCCGTTCCGATCGAGAAGAAGCCCGAGTGGATCAAGACCCGGCTGCGCACCGGGCCGCAGTTCTCCGAGCTGAAATCGCTGGTACGGCGAGAAGGGCTGCACACCGTCTGCGAAGAGGCCGGCTGCCCGAACATCTTCGAGTGTTGGGAAGACCGCGAGGCGACGTTCCTGATCGGCGGCGAGCAGTGCACCCGGCGTTGTGACTTCTGCCAGATCGACACCGGCAAGCCGGAGCCGCTCGACCGCGACGAGCCGCGCCGGGTCGCCGAGTCGGTGCGGACGATGGGCCTGCGCTACGCGACCGTCACCGGCGTTGCGCGCGACGACCTCGACGACGAGGGCGCGTGGTTGTACGCCGAAACGATCCGGCAGATTCACGCGCTCAACCCGGAGACCGGCGTCGAGATCCTGGTGCCGGACTTCTCCGGCAATCCCGAACTCCTGGGTAAGGTGTTCGATGCCGCACCGGAGGTGTTCGCGCACAACGTCGAGACGGTGCCCCGGATCTTCAAGCGGATCCGTCCGGCGTTCCGTTACGAACGATCGCTCGACGTGCTCCGGCAGGGACGCGACGCGGGTCTGGTGACGAAGTCCAATCTCATTCTCGGCATGGGCGAGACCCGCGACGAGATCAGCGCGGCGCTGCACGACCTGCGCGCCGCGGGCTGCGATCTGCTCACGATCACGCAGTACCTCCGGCCGTCGTCGCGGCACCATCCGGTGGAGCGGTGGGTGCACCCGGGCGAGTTCGTCGAGCTCCAAGCCGAAGCGCTGGCGCTCGGCTTCGTGGGCGTGATGAGCGGCCCGCTGGTGCGCTCGTCGTACCGGGCCGGTCGGCTGTACGCGCAGGCGATCGCCGCGCGCAGTACGCCGTAACTTCACGGCCGCGCAACCTCACTGACATCAATGTCCGGCACGGTCGTCACCATGCGAGAAACCCTGCGCAGCATCAGCAGCCTCGCCGAGCTTGCGCTGTGGCGCGACGGCGGTCAACGGCAGGCCCGCCGCAACGCGTGGGCCGCGATGGTGGACGATGCGCGCCGGGCGCGGGAACGAGCCGAAGTGGCGGCCGCGGTCGACCACCTAAACTGGCGGGATGGCTCGCACCCCGAAAGACTCCCCGGCTGACACCGACCGCTCCGGTCGGGTCGCGCAAATGCGAGCCGTCTGGTCGCTGACCCGCAAGTCCGATCCGCGACTGCCGATCATCGTGCTCGGCGCCGGCCTGCTCGCGCTGGCCATCTTCGTCGTGATCGGCATCGTGATCGGGCATCCGATCTACTTCATGATCCTGGGCCTGTTCGCCGCGATGCTCACCGGTACGACCATCTTCGGCCGGCGGGCGACGAAGTCGATGTACTCGCAGGTCGAAGGTCAGCCGGGCGCCGCGGCGTCGGTGCTGCAGACGATGCGCGGCGAATGGCGGGTCACCCCGGCCGTTGCGTTCAACCGCAACATGGATCTCGTCCATCGCGTGGTCGGCCGGCCGGGTGTCGTACTGGTCGGCGAAGGCAACTCGGCGACCCAACTGCGCCAACTCATCACCGACCAGAAGCGCCGGATCGGACGGGTCGCGCCGGACACACCGATCTACGACCTCGTCGTCGGCGAGGCCGACGGACAGGTGCCGTTACGGCGGCTGCAGCGCGAGATGGTCAAGCTGCCGCGCAACCTCAGCCGCAAGGACATCGGCGCGGTCGAGGGCCGGATGCGCGCGCTCGGCGGCACGAACGTCCCGCTGCCGAAGGGGCCGATGCCGAAGTCGGCGAAGATCCCGCGCGGCAAGATGCGTTGAGCATCACCCCGGACACCAAGGACTGGACCTGGGTGCTGCGCCGGCCCTGCCCGGAGTGCGACTACGACGCGAGCGCCGTAACTACGGACGAGATCAGTGCTCGGTTGCGCGATTGCGCGTCGCGATGGCGGGATGTGCTGGCCCGCGTGGATGTCCTCGACCGTCCGGCGCCGGATGTGTGGTCGCCGCTGGAGTACGGCTGCCATGTCCGCGACGTGTGCCGGCTCTACCTCGAACGGCTCGACCTGATGCTCACGACCGACGACCCGCTGTATCCCAATTGGGATCAGGACGCGACCGCGGTCGAGCAGCGGTACGGCGATCAGGATCCGGCGGTCGTCTCGGTGGAGCTCGAGACGGCGGCGTCGGCGCTGGCCGATCGGTTCGCCCGCTTGTCGCACGACGAGTGGTCGCGGCCGGGTCGTCGTAGCGACGGCGCGCAGTTCACCGTCGACTCGTTCGCGCGCTACTTCCTGCACGACGTCGAGCATCACCTGCACGACGTCGGCGCTTCCTAGCGCAAGCGGATCGTCGACGTACCGGCGGCTCGGTCGTGTAGGGGGCGGCCGGACGCGTCGGGCCACAGCGCCGGGATGACGAACGCCAGCAGCACCGTCCGCGCCAGCACCCAGCGCAACGCCGCCCGGCCGCCGTCATTCGCGCGTACGACGGCGAGCCCGACGACTCGCATGCCCGGTGTCTGACCGGCAAGCCCGACGAACAGGAACTCGATCAGCAGGAACGCGACCAGCACGATGTAGCCGTACACCGGATCGCCCGGCCGGCGGCCGCTGAACAACGCGAGCAGGTCGCACACCACGGCGTCCACGAGAAAAGCCAGCAACCGCGGGCCGAAACCGGCGATCGAACCGGCCGTCACCGATGCCGTCATGCCTGCAGCTCGAACCACACGGTCTTGCCAATGTCGTCCGCCACCGAGCCCCAACCGCTGGACATGTGCTCGACGAGGAACAGCCCGCGCCCGCCTTCGGCGTTGTCGTCCGACTGACCCATGCGCACGCCGACCGTGGGCGCGTGGTCGGTCACCGCGATCCGCACCGCGCGATCGCCGGTCCGGCTCACCACGAGCCGCATGCCGGTCCCGGCATGCCGTACGCCGTTCGTCACCAGCTCGCTGGTCAGCAGCGTCGCGGTGTCGATCGCGCGATCGAGACCCCATGCCTCCAACGACGCCGCGACGAACGCGCGCGCCTTCGCCGGCGAGGTCAGGTCGGCTGGTAGTTCGAGTACGTGATGCCGGTCGGAGGTCTGCGGCACCGGTGGCATGACACCGGTCGGATGCGTCACCAGCGCGAGCAGCGCAGTGTCGTCGTCGTAGCGCCGGTTGTCGGTGAGCGGCCGCAACTCCCGCAGCGCGTCCTCACACGCGTCCATCGCGTTGACCGATGACGCGACCGCAGCGGCCAGCCGCTCCATGCCCTGCTCGACCGGTAGCTCCGGACCTTCCACCAGCCCGTCGGTGAACGCCAACCACAACGACCCGGGCGGCAACGTCATGTCGATCTCGGCGTACGACTGCACCCCGACTCCGAGCGGTACGCCGGGGTCTACCTCGACGTACGCCGGCGCCTGGCCGGGCAACCGGACCAGCGGCGGCAGGTGGCCGGCGGACGCGCACACGACGGTGTCGCGGCTGGGGTCCCACTCGGCGTAGAGCGCGGTGACGAGCAGGCCCTCTTCGAGGGTGCCGACGAGCCGGTCGAGCCGGGCCAGCAACGCCGCCGGTTGGTGGCCTTCGAGGCTGTACGCGCGCACCGCCGCGCGCAGCTGGCCCATGACCGCGGCCGCGCGCACGCCGCGGCCCATCACATCGCCGACGACCAGCCCGACCCGGCCACTGGGCAGCGGAATGACGTCGTAGAAGTCACCGCCGACATCGACGCCTTCGGCGCCCGGCAGATAGCGCACCGCAACCTCTGCGCCGGGTACATGCGGCAGCGCCGAAGGCAGCAAAGATCGTTGCAACGTATGGGCAATCTCGGTCTGCTGCCGGAGCAGCCGCGCGCCGTCGAGGGCTAGCGCGAGCCGGCCAGCGATCTCCTCCAACCGGTCGACATCGTCCGGCGTCAACGGCGCGTGACCGCCGTCGACGGTCGATACCGAGAGCACGCCGAGCGCGTGTCCGCCGGCGATGAGCGGCAGCAGGATGTTGCTGCGGACCGGCCGCTCGGCGAGGACGTCGCGGACCTCGGCGTCCTCTACCGCGGCCAGCACGATGTCATTCGGGATCTCGGTCGTCAGCACCGGCGTCGCGGTGTCGAGCACGTGGTCGTAACCGGCGCGGACCAGGTCGGGCAGATCAGCCGACAGCAGCCGCGCGGCGCGGGCCTGCCGCGGGTCGAGATGCTCCACGGCGGCGAGTTCGTAGTGACCGTCAGGTCGGCGCAGATGCACGCTGACCGCGTCGCCGATCCGGCCGACGACGAGCCTGGCGAACTGCATCGACGTCAGCCGTACGTCAAGCGGCGCGGAGAAGATCCGGCCGGCTTCGGCCAGCAGTTCCAGCCGTTCACGCGCCGTACGTTCGATCTCAATCAGCCGCGCGCGGTCGAGTGCGTGCGCGCACTGATCCCCAAGCGCGGCAAGGAAACGCACGTCGGCCTCGTCGAACGCTTGCACTCCCGGGAACGACAGCGCGAGCACGCCGATCCGGCTCTCCGCGACGACGAGCGGCACGCACACCAGCGCGTGGTCGTCGCCGTCCATCGCCTGCAACTCCGGGTACCGCGCGTCCCGCTCGGCGACGTCTCGTAGTACGACGACCTCGCCGGTCAGCAACGCGTCGACCGACGGCAGTCCGGGCCGCACCGGGTACTCGGCGTACTCCTCGGCGAACCGCGGCTGCACGCCGAACGTGCGCACCGACTTGAGCAGGTTGGTGTTCGGGTCGAGCAGCGACAACATGACCCGCACCGCGCCGAGCGCCGAGGTCACCTCGTCGACGATCAGGTCGACGATGCGATCGGTGTCTTGCGCCTCCGCGAGCGCCGCGGTGAGGCGTTGCAACGCGGCCAGCCGTTGCGCGGTCGCGCGGGCATCGGTGAGGTTGCGCTGCTGTTCCTGTACGACGAGAGCGCGGTGCGTGGCAGCCGCGCACTGTGCCAGCGCGGCGTCGAGGAACGCGAGGCCCTCGCCGTCCAGCGCCTCGGCGTGCTCGAAGCCGAGGCCGAGGACGCCGAGCAGTTGATCCTCGACGACGATGGGCGCGGTTACGAACGCCTCGCCGACGCTCGCCCGGCCGGCCAGCGCCGGGTAGCGCTCGTCGCGTTCGGCGACCGAGCGGAGCACGACCTGGCGGCGGGTCCGGGCCGCCTCGGCGGCCGGTGCGTCGGCGTCGATCGGCAGGTCGGTCCAGCGGCGGACCACCTCGTCCGGGTAGCCCACGACGCCGCGCAACCGGAGCATGTCGCCGTCCGGTTCCCAGAAGCTGCCGGCGATCGCGCCCAGCAGCGACAGGCCGCGCTCGACGAGCACGCGGACGACCTGGTCGACCGACAGCGCACTGACCAGCTCGCGGCTCATCGACTCCAGCCGGCCGAGCCGCTCCGAGACCGACTCGGCCGTGCTGCGCGAGTGCTGCTCGGCGGCCAGCAGCAGCCCGTTCTCCACCGCCCACGCTGCCCGCTCGGTCGCGGCGGACAGCAGCGCGATGTCCTCGTCGCCGAACCGGCGCTCGCGCCGGCTGCCGACCACGCAGACGCCCAGGACCCGGCCGCCGACGACCAGGGGTACGCCGACCAGCGCGCGCACGCCTTCCTCGGCCCAGCTCGCGCCGAACGTCTCGAGCGTCGTCGTATCCGGCAGCGCGGCCGGCGATCCGGTGGCCGCGACGGTGCCGGCGAAGCCGCGCCCCACCGGGATCCGCAGCGCGGCGACCCGCGACATCGGCACGCCCTGGCTGGCGAGGACACGGAGCTGATCGCCTTCGACCAGTAGGAACTGCGCGACCTCGGCGTCCATCGCCTGGGCGAGACGGGCCAGCAACTCGTCGAGCAACCGGTCGGAGGGCAGCGAGAAGAGCCCCGGGTCGCGCCACGGCGGCTCGGGGGGCGCAGCAGTCCCCGAGGACTCAGCCACTCCCGAGGACTCGGTCATTTCCGACGGCGTCACCGTGCGCCGATCCTACGGCGCCGCTCCGGCCCGGCCTGTGTAACCGCCCCGAAACACCGGAGTAACGCTGGCCCGATAGGTTGCCTTCGAACCGTTCTGGAGGAGGCTGCGCCCCGCATGTTCGAAAACGCCGACGAGGTCCTGGGATACATCAAGAAGAACGACGTCCAGTTCATCGACGTACGGTTCTGTGACCTGCCGGGGGTGATGCAGCACTTCACCTTCCCGGCGTCCAATTTCGGCGAGAGCGTGTTCACCGACGGGCTGATGTTCGACGGCTCGTCGATCCGCGGTTTCCAGCAGATCCACGAGTCGGACATGCTGTTGCTGCCGGACCCGTCGACGGCGTACATGGACCCGTTCCGGCAGCACCCGACGCTGATCATGAACTTCTTCATCCATGACCCGCTGACCGGCGAGGCCTACTCGCGCGACCCGCGCAACATCGCCAAGAAGGCGGAGGACTACCTGCGCGGATCCGGCATCGCGGACACCACGTACTTCGGGCCCGAGGCCGAGTTCTACATCTTCGACTCGATCCGCTACGACCAGAACCAGCATTCCGCCTACCACTACATCGACTCGGTCGAGGCGGCATGGAACACCGGCCGCGATGAGCCGGGCGGTAACAAGGGCTACAAGCCGGCGTACAAGGGCGGCTACTTCCCGGTGCCGCCGACCGACCACTTCACCGACCTGCGCTCGGAGATGGTGCGGGTACTGCTCGAGATCGGCATCGACGTCGAGATGCAGCACCACGAGGTCGGCACCGCCGGCCAGGCCGAGATCGACTTCCGGTTTGGCACGCTGCTCAAGACCGCCGACAACCTGATGAACTTCAAGTACGTCGTGAAGAACGTCGCGCGGATGCACGGGCGCACGGTCACCTTCATGCCGAAGCCGATCTGGGGCGACAACGGCTCGGGCATGCACTGCCACCAGTCACTGTGGAAGGAAGGCGTGCCGCTGTTCTACGACGAGCTCGGGTACGCCGGCCTGTCGGACATGGCCCGGCACTACATCGGCGGCCTGCTCAAGCACGCGCCGTCGCTGCTGGCGTTCACGAACCCGACGACGAACTCGTACCGCCGCTTGGTGCCGGGGTACGAGGCGCCGGTGAATCTTGTGTATTCGCAACGGAATCGGTCGGCCTGCTGCCGGATCCCGATCACCGGATCGAACCCGAAGGCGAAGCGGCTGGAGTTCCGGGTGCCGGACCCGTCGTGCAACCCGTACCTCGCGTTCGCGGCGATGCTGATGGCCGGTCTCGACGGTGTGCGCAACAAGATCGAGCCGCCGACGCCGGTCGACAAGGACCTGTACGAGCTGCCGCCGGACGAGCTGGCCGCGGTGCCGCAGGTGCCCGGGTCGCTGGATGCCGTCTTGGACGTGCTTGAGACGGACCACGCGTTCCTGCTCGAAGGCGGTGTGTTCACCCCGGACGTGATCGAGACGTGGATCGACTACAAGCGCGAGCACGAAGTCGACGCGATCCGGCTGCGCCCCCACCCCTACGAGTTCGCCCTCTACTACGACATCTGAGGTAGACACCGGCTGGACCGGCGACGGGCGACGTTCCAGGGTCTGGCCTGCTTTGCCCGTTCGCGTTAGCGGCATTGTGGGCAGGGCCATGCTGGCGGGCCACCCACGGTCCCACCGGGCCAGCCCCAGATCACAAGGAGTTCATATGAGGATTGTGCTTCGCATAGTCGCGGTCATACTCGTGGCTATCGCGGTCCTGCTGGTCTACGCGGTTATCAACGCGGCCACCTCTGCCGGAGGGGCGCGGACCGGTGTGGCAATCGGGTACATCGTCGGTGCCATTGTCTTGCTGGTTCTGGCGTTCCTGGCCTGGCGGGGAAGGCGGACCCCGGCCGCCGACTGAGGCTTTGTCGTCCACTGTGACGTTCGAAGCGTTATGGCGGGCTGATAACGCCTCGAACGTCACAGTCAACGAAGGACGCGGCGTGTCAACCTCGGGCGGGTTTGTGGCGTTTTAGGGGCATAGGTTCACCTCGCCCAGCCGCCGGGAGACGCCATGCCCATCCGCGCCCATCGCCGCGCCTTCGCTTGGCTCGCCGCTGCCCTGGCCTGCCTCGCAACCGCAATCCCCTCGCTGGCCGGACCGGAGGCGCCAGCACTAGGCAGCAGCCGGATCCTCATTGGCGTGTTCCGACTGGCCGGCGCGGACGGCGCGCTCTGGGAAGCCGCCGCCTGGGCCACCGCCAGCGACGTCGCGGCGACCGCGGACCATACGGTGTACTTCGACCTCGCGCGTTGCCCCGGCTTCGACGCACGGTGCACTGAGGTGGGCGCCTGGCGCATCCCGGTCGCCGCGAACGCGATCCAGGTCTCGTCCGATCTGTCGACCGCATCGCTG
The DNA here is from genome assembly GCA_030840585.1 of Frankiaceae bacterium. Lineage (GTDB taxonomy): Bacteria > Actinomycetota > Actinomycetes > JAFAQI01 > JAFAQI01 > BP-197. Next base: position 12,881 of record JAVEEG010000281.1, read on the forward strand.
CACGCCACCATCGGCGGCTTCGCGATCGCAATGGCGCTGCATGCGACCGACCCGGCCGATCCGGTACTCCCCGCGGATCCTTTGCTCATCGTGCGCGACGCCGATACGCCGCCGACCGCGAGCGTCGGCGTGGTCCAGGAGAGCTTTGCCGCCGGGACGGTCGCGTTCGCCGGCCGTACCTGCCAGATCACCCGGGGATTGATCAGCGAAACGACCGGCGTCGACACCGAAGGCCATGCCGGCCCGAGCGAAGGGACGTACTCCGACGCGCCGGTTCCCACCGGCTTCTCCCCGGCGTTCGCACACGGCCGTTACGGCAAGCCCACCTGCCTGCAACCCAACGCCGTACCGAACGCGGGACAACGAATTGCGCTGCCGGGCGGCAGCTACACCGGGCAACTCACCGTCCCCGCCGGCGGCACGCTGGACCCGCAAGCGTCGCTCATCAACATCGAAGCCAGCAACGACAAAGCAGTCGCTGTCCTGATCCTCAAGAAGATTGGACAGGGTCGGCCGCTCCTGAACGAATCGGTGGTACGCATACCGCATTGGGACGAGGTCTTCGGCCCGATGCGGAGCGGGTACGCACCACGCGCCCCACTTCCCGCCGGTACCTACGAGTTCGCGCTCGCCTCCAACAGCGACGTCGTCGCCCACTTGTTCGCCACCAAGCACATGCGGGTGTCACTGCACCGCGACCGCGATTGGCAGGTCAACCGGCAAATGGTCGACATTTCGCCAGCGCTCAAACAGACGACTCAAACACTCACCCGCGCCTTCACGAAGACGCCGAAGACGACCGGCATCGTCGTCGGCACGTACAGCGTGTGGGGCGATGTGCTCCCGCCGGTCTCCACCTACGAGGCACATTTCTGCTACCGGCCACGCGGGCAGGCTTGTACCTACGAGGCCAGTTGGAACAGCACCGGGGAAAACATCGGCTGGGGCTCGTACGACCGGGTGGAAACCTTCACCGTCGCGACATGCGTCGGCTGCATGGGCGCCCTTCCCAACGGTCCGGCGGAGTCGTTCCTCCAACTCAACAACACCGGCAGCAAGGGCACACTGGATCTCGTGACCGTCGCCGGTCCGCTCGGCTAAGCGTGTCAACCGTTGCCCACCCGCCGTCGTATAGAGAAGGTGGGCATGACGCCGGTGGCAACCGTGGAGGACGTGACTGACGCCGAACCGCCGGCGTACAGCTTCGAAGCCTTCTACCGGGCGAAGATCCGTGCCGCGCTCCGGCTCGCCGCTCTGCTGGGGGCCGACGACCCGGAAGACGTCGCGCAGGAGTCGATGACTCGGGTCGAGCCGCACCTCGCGCGGCTACCGAACGACGCGGTCCGGACGGCGTACCTGCGGCGGGCAGTGGTCAACCTCACCCGCGATCGTTGGCGGCGCCAGCAACGGGCCACGGCCCGGCACCCCAATCACCCGGTGAGCACGCCCGGCGCCGAGGAAGCGGCGGTGCTCAGCGAGGACCACCGCGAGGTGCTCGCCGGCCTCTCGCGGCTCGCGGTCCGGCAACGCGAGGCGCTCGTCCTGAAGTACTGGCAGGAGCTCTCCGAAGCCGAGATCGCGCGGGCCATGGGGGTCGGACAGGGCACGGTCAAGGTGCATCTGTTCCGCGGCACTCGAGCGTTGGCGGGCTACCTCAAGGAGTTGCAGTGAACGACCTCGAGACCCGCCTACGCGACGCCCTGGCCGCGGCGGCGAGCGCCGAGCCGGGCCCCGACCCGGGCGAGCTGTGGGCACGATACCCGCGGTACGCGTCCCGGCCGCCGGTCGCCGATGGCAGGCAGTGGTGGCGGTACGGCGCTCCGTTCGCAGTCGCGGCCCTCGTGGCACTGGCGATGACACCGCTGCTCTGGATGTCGAGCCGGGCACATCACGCGGCCGCACCGGGCAGTTCGGTGACGCCGACACCGACCTCGATGACTCGACTGACCCCGAATCTCCCGGCCCTTCATCCCCACTATCGGTACGAGGACGACATGCGGGCCAAGTACCCGCCGACCGCCGAGCACCTCGTCCACGTCGCCGCGGGAGGTCGACCGAACGCCATCGAGGTGGTGATGTGGTACTCGCGCCCGCACGGTGTCGCCTGCGCGGTCGAACGAGGCGTTCCGAATTCGCAGCACTACAACCTCGGCCGCTGCACCAAAATCAAGTCACCGGGAGCCCTGGTGACCGGCCGAATCGGCGGCCCGTCGTTCGGGATGCAGAACGGGCGCTGGTCAATCCATTGGTTCGTCGGTGCGCTGCCGCCGTCGGCGACCCGGCTGGTGGCGCGCACCGGCAAGGGCTCGGCCGTACCCGTCACGATCCTCACCGGAGCCGGGCAGCCACAACCGTTCTTCTTCTGCGAGTACGACGCGTTCTCCGTCGCCGAGGCGACAACCGGCAGCATGCGCGCGTACGACGCGCAGGGCACGCTGGTGTGGCAGCTGACGTACAACTGGTCCAACTTCCTCATCCCGCCGCCGAAGTCGCACAAGTAGCTCCATCGCTAGGCGGTGGCCAGCCGCTGGCCACCGATTGACCAGCCGCGCCGGGTGGGTCGGCGTAAGGCTGTCAACGTGCGAGGACTCCAGTCGCGAATCGTCGTCGTAGCGCTGCTGGCCGCCACCGCCCTGCCCGGCGGAGGGTTCGGATCGACGGCTTCGGCAGCGAGTTGCGCCGGGGTGAAGCACGCCGGCCACTGGGACACGATCGCGATGCCGGCGGCGGCGTCGTACACGCCCGCGGCCACCGCGGTCGCGCAGGTCGACCCGAACACCTATCCGCTCGTCGCCACCTCGCGGCGTACCGGCGACATCACCGTCACCGACGCCGCGCGCACCGGTCTGTGGCACTCCCCCGACGGCGGCTGCACGTGGAAGCAGTCATTCAGCCTCGGTGACGTCGGCGGTTACGACGGCGCCTGGCTGACCGACCTCGACTACCAGTTCTCCTCGCTTTCTGTCGCCGATGCGGCCGGTGCGCGGCCGGTTCTCTACGCCGCGGCCGTGCCGTACAGCGGGACCGGCCAGGACGTGGCGATAGCGACCCAGCACGGCAGTTTCGGCTTCGTCCCGAGTGAGTCGACGTTGCGGTTGTTCGTGTTCGTCAGCCGCGACGGCGGCGCGACGTGGAAGCCGGCGGTGAGCGACGCCACCCCGGCCGACCTGCAGAACGAAGCGCTGCACCCGGCTTGCATGAACGGTTCGCTCGCCGCCGCGGTCGACCAGTCGAGTGCGGTCTTCATCCACTGCAACCGCCATTCCGGCGACGGGACCTCGGTGCTCTACGCGTCGTCCGACGCCGCCGCCCACTGGACCGTGCCGGCGGCGAAGAACATCCCCCCGACCCCTTACATGCCGGCCTCCGGTTTCGCGATCGGCGTCGACCGCGGGACCACCCTATGGATGCCCGGCAACATCACCGAGACGCCGAAGAATCAGCCCCCGAAGACTTACGTGACGATGTACCACTCGGCCGACCGCGGCGCCTCGTGGCAAGCCACGGCGATGCGGGCCGACAAGGTATGTGACGTGAACTCGACCGGGTGGTTGGTGCAGACCGCGACGTCCGGTGCACGCGGGAAGACGATCGCGATGTGGTCACCGGCCGCGCTGCTGCGTTCGACCAACGGTGGCGTGGCATGGAAACGTGCCGCTCCATTCACGAATCTCAACGACCGGGCCGATTACGAAGGCGCCGCGATCGCCGGGCCGGACGACGCGACCACTTATGCGATCGGGGCATGGCCACCGCGCTCCGACGACTGGAACACGAACTTCCGGCCGTGGGACAAGGACCTGCGGACCCGCCACGTGCTGCTCATGTTGAACCGGCGGGCCAAGTGGCAAACCATCGGCGCGGTCCCGGTCGCGGCGAACTCGACGCTGCTGCAAGTGCAGTCGGGATGGTGGCACGGCACCGTGGTCTACGGCCTGGCCGTGATCCAGAGCAGCAGCAACGCGAGGGCGTTCGTGGCGAAGATCCTGCGCTACCGGCCCTAGGCTCTCTCTGCGTGGAGCTGACCAGCACGCGCAACCCGCGGGTCAAGCAGCTCGTCGCGCTCCGCCGCCGCCGTACCCGCGACGAACTCGGCGTCACGCTGA
>JAVEEG010000317.1 GCA_030840585.1 Frankiaceae bacterium
TCGCCGGCGACGATCGCGTCAGCGCCCTTGGCGATCCGGTCGGCAAGCTCGGGATCGAGCTTGCCGAGGTCGGCATTGACGCGCGCGCCGGCGCCCTTGATCGCGGCGAGCCAGCGGATGACGCTGACCGGCACGCGCTCGCCGGAGACCGGGAAGTTCTCGACCGCCTTGGAGGTCTCGCCGCCCCACAGCTGCTGCTCGGTGACGCTCATGAGTGGAGCCTAACCGCCTTCGGAGGCGGCCTGCGCGGCGAAGCGCCCGCTGACGACCTGCACCGCCGGCTTGGCCTTGTAGCGCAGGTCGAAGAGGCCCTTCTGGTTGATGCCCCGGACGAGCTTGATGTTCGGCACCTGGCTCTTGATCGAGCCGCCGTAGAACGTCGGGGCGACCGCGAAGTCGCGGAGGTTCCAGACGAGCGCCCCGGCGAGGTTCGGGATCGAGGCGTACGTCGTGAGGTGCAGGTCGAGCAGGTGCGACTGGAAGGCGTAGCCGCCGGGCGCGGTCGTGACGTTGCGGCCGTTGGCCTCGGCGCCGAACTCCGTGACGACGATGACCTTCTCTGGGAAGACGTGGCGGATCTTCGCGAGGCGGCTGCGGATCTGGCGGCGCAGGCTCGCGGCGCTCGCGTGCGTGGACTCATACCAGCCGATGTAGTTCGTCCAGCCGATCATGTCGATGTTCTGGTAGATCTGCGACTCCTCGTGGGGCGGGTGCGCGCCCCAGATGTCCAGCGCGACCGGGCGGCTCGGATCGACCCGCTTGAGCTCGGCGGCCATCGAGACGAGGTAGGGCACCTCGCCGCCGGGGTGGCCCTTGCCGGCGACCTCGTTGGCGAGGTTCCAGGTGATGATCGACGGGTGCAGCTGGTCCTGGCGGAACGTCGTGCGGACCCGCTCCTTCGCGGTCTCCAGGCGCCTGGCGCCGACCGACGTCCAGTTGCCCGGGGCGTCCGTCGGCCCGACGCCCTGCCAGACCATGATCCCGGCCGCGTCGAGGCGCTCGAGCAGGCCCTCGTCGAGCGGGTGCTGCGTGCGCGTGGCGTTGGCGTCGATCGCCTTGAGCTCGGAGACGAGCCGGTCCTCGTCGGCGGGGCCGAGGCCGTCGCCCTTGCCGAAGACGTCCTCGTGGATCGACGCGCCGCGCAGGCGGATGGGCTTGCCGTTGAGCAGCAGGCGGGGGCCGTCGACGCGCACCTCGCGCAGCCCGACGCGAGCGCGGTAGGACGACTCGCCCGGGACCTCGAGCTCGAGGTCCCAGAGCGTCGGCGACGTGGGCGACCAGAGCGCCGGGTCGTCGATGCGGGCGGTGGCCTGGACGACCTCCGTCCCGTTCTTGGCGACCGGCTCGGGGGCGAACGCCAGGTCGACGTGGCGGTCGCCGTTGCTCAGCGTGCCCTTGACGGTGATCGCGCGCGGGTCGCTGCGGTTGCGCAGGTGGACGTTGACGGAGACCTGCGCCGCGTTGCCGTCGAGCTTGGTCCGCAGGACGGGGTACAGCAGCTCGCTGGCGGCGACCCGGCGGATCGTCACGCTGCGGTTGATCCCGCCGAAGTTGAACCACAGGCGATGCCAGCCGTCGCGCTTCATCGCCGTCGGCCCGCGCCAGTCGGCGCGCACGACGAGCGTGTGGCGCTCGCCGGCCTTGAGGAACGTCTGCGCCTCGAACGGGAGGTACTCGCCGGTGTGCGTGCGGATGAGGTTGCCGTCGACGTAGACCCGGGCCTTGTGGTTGACGGACTCGAAGCGGATCGCGTAGACGCCGTCGGACGGCACCTCGATCTTCGTGCGATACCAGCCGATCGTCCCGCGGAAGGTGAGGATCCCGCGGCGGCCGCTGATCCGCGTCGCGCCCGGGACGTAGGGGACCCGGACGAGGTCGCCGCTGAAGCTCCCGTTCGCGTAGCCCTTGTCCAGGCCCGTGTCGGAGAGGTCGCGCTTGAAGCGCCACAGCCCGTTGAGCTGGGCGCGATCGCCGGGGCCGGCGTAGATCAGCGGCGGGGCGCCGTGCGGTGCGAGCACGACGGAGCCCGGCGTGGCATCGGGAGCGGCCGCCGAGACGGCGACGACCGCCGCGACGAGGGCGACCGCCAGTGCGCTCAGACCGCCGATCCAGGCTCCGCTCAGCCGATTGCTCACTTGCTCCCGTTCTTCGTGTCAGTCACATGGCTCCTGCGCCGTGGTGCGCGCAGGGCAGCGACTGCCGGCGCGGAACGTCCTCGCCGCTGCAACGCGGCGGCCGTCAGAATGTAGCGCCCGCGCCCGGTCCGGGCGTCAGGCACCGCCGGACTGCTTCCAGATGAGGTACGCCTCGCGCATGCAGGCGTGGCACGGGCGATAGCCCGCGGCGACGGCCGTCGCCTCGTCGGCGAAGAAGACCCGGTGGCGGGCGTAGCCGCCGCCCGCGAGCGCCCGCAGGGCGGCCGGGCAGTCCAGGCGGCCGTAGATGCGGCTGCCCCGGTGGCCGCCGAAGAGGCCGGGCTCGTCGGAGCGGTATTGGACGCCGTCGGCGCCGATGAGCGTGTAGCCGCGGCCCGCCACTACAGGCGCATCGCGACGTACTTCGTCTCGAGGTACTCCGCGATCCCCTCGGGCCCGCCCTCGCGCCCGATGCCCGAGTGCTTGACCCCGCCGAACGGCGCGCCGGCGTTGGAGACGACGCCCTGGTTGAGGCCGACCATCCCCGTCTCCAGCCCCTCGACGACGCGGAAGGCGCGCTTCAGCGCGCCGGTGTACAGGTAGGCGACGAGGCCGAACTCGGTGTCGTTGGCGGCGGCGATCG
>JAVEEG010000004.1 GCA_030840585.1 Frankiaceae bacterium
CTGGATCACGAGCCGGACGCCGAGGAGGCCGCGCTCTACGCCTGCGCGTGCGGTGCCCCGTCCTGCCGCTCGACGATGCTGCACATCTGATTGCTACTTCGCCGCGGCCGGATGCCTCGGGGTGAGCGCGGCGAGCAGGCCGAGTACGACGTACACGGCGCCGCTGGCCCGCCGCCCGCGCCGCAGCAGCGGGCCTCGCCGCACCCGGCTCGCCACCGCGGCCGCCGCGAGCGCGTAGGCGCCGTCGCTGCAGATGCCGAGCAGCAGATAGGTGAGGCCGAGCACCAGGACCTGGGTCGCGACCGGCCCGCGGTGCGGATCGACGAACGGCGGCAAGAACGCCAGGAAGAACAGCGCGACTTTCGGGTTAAGGACGTTCACCACAGCGCCTTGGGCCAGCGCGCTGCGGACCGACCGGCTGCTGGCGAGAGGGTCCGGGGCCGCCGCGGCCGGCGAGGAGGCCAGCCGGTGCAGCCCCAGACCGATCAGGTACGCCGCTCCGACGTACTTGACGACGCTGAACGCGGTGGCCGAGGAGACCAGCAGCGCGGACAGGCCGAGCGCGGCGGCCGCCACGTGCACGAGCGTGCCGAGGTGGACGCCGACCACTGAGGCGAGGCCGACCCGGCGGCCGTGCTCGACGCTGCGGGTGACGATGAACAGCACGGCCGGCCCGGGGATCACCAGCAGGGCCAGGCTGGCGAGCGCGCACAGCCCGAGGGTGGTCAGGCTCGGCACTGGCTTTCACCCCCTCTTCAGATCCAGGCCTCAAGCTAGGCAGCGTGATCGCGACCGGCAACGAGGTTTCGGCCCCTCTACGGTGGGCAGAACGGACACTCGGGTACGTTCGGGCAGGTTCCGGGCGTACATCGAGACCTCGCGGGCCGGCTGCGACCCGGCCGACCACCCCTGAGGTGACATGAGTGTCGGGATATGGCAAGATGGCGGGTCGCGCCGCGGAACATCCGCGGCGTTGCGTGCGTTGGAGCTACTGGCCGGTAAACCTGGCCGCCGCGCTTCACGTCGTAATTAGGACACCAGCGGACACCCACGAGAAGCCCTGGGGGGCTTGAACCAGCATGAGCACTGCCACGATCGCCCGCGTCAACGGTGACGCCGGCCTGCCCGCGCCCATCGAGGACCTCCTCGACGCCGCCACCGAGCAGGGGGCGCTCACGTTCACCGAGGTCCGCAAGGCACTCGACGAGGCCGGAGTCGGCCCCGCCGAGGCCAAGCGGGTCATCCGCCTCATCACCGAGCGTGGGGTCGCCATCGGCGCCGACGCGCCCGGTGCCGCGCCGTCGATCGAGGACGAAGACCTCGTCGACGACTCCTGGGACCACGAGGTCCCGACCACCGACCTGGTCCGGGTCTACCTCACCGACATCGGCAAGGTCGCCCTGCTCAACGCCGAGCAGGAAGTCGACCTGGCCAAGCGGATCGAGGCCGGGCTGTTCGCCGCGGAGAAGATTCGCGCCGCGGACGCCAAGGAGACCCGCAAGCTCGCGGCCAAGCTGCGCCGCGACCTCGAGCTCATCGCCGCCGACGGCGTGCGCGCCCGCAACCACCTGCTCGAGGCCAACCTGCGCCTCGTGGTCTCGCTGGCCAAGCGCTACCAGGGCAAGGGCCTGACCCTGCTCGACCTGATCCAGGAAGGCAACATCGGCCTGGTCCGCGCGGTGGAGAAGTTCGACTACACCAAGGGCTACAAGTTCTCCACGTACGCGACCTGGTGGATCCGCCAGGCGCTGCAGCGGGCGATCGCCGACCAGGGCCGGACCATCCGGGTGCCGGTGCACATGGTCGAGCAGATCAACAAGGCGCTGCGGGTCAAGCGTGACCTGGCCACTGAGCTGGGCCGCGAGCCCACGTTCGACGAGCTGGGCAAGGCGCTGGACATGACCGGCGAGCGGGTCGAGGAGATCCTCGGCTACGGCCGCGAGACTCTCTCGCTCGAGACGCCGGTCGGCGACGACGGTACGGCGACCTTCGGTGAGTTCATCGAGGACGCGGACGCGCCGGTGGCGGCCGAGGTCGTGGACTTCGGGCTGCTGCAGGACCGGCTGCGCTCGGTGCTCGGCACCCTGCCGGAGCGCTCGGCGACGGTCATGCGGATGCGGTTTGGCCTCGAGGACGGCCGGGCTCGCACGCTGGACGAGGTCGGCAAGGAGCTCGGCCTCACCCGCGAGCGGATCCGCCAGATCGAGCGCGACACGATCAAGGATCTGCGCAAGTCCGACACCGCCGCCACCCTGAAGGCCTGGCTGTAGCGCGCCTGCCGGCGTTCTCGCTCGGTTGCGGCCGTTAGGCCGCGGCCCTCGCTGCGGCCTTGGCAGCCGCACTACAGCCAAGCCTTCACCAGCCTGTGTTGGCGAGATTGGTCACAAATTGGGGCTGTTTTCGCGGCGTACTGGCGGGTAATGTGCGGCCATGAAGCCGGAGACGATGTCGCTGTTCGAGCAGGAGATGCGCGATCAGGTCGCCGCCGCCCGCGAGGCGCTCGACCACGCCCGTCGCAAGGCCGACCCGCTGCTCGTCCAGGCGGCGGAGGCCCACCTCGACGGCCTCGTCGACCTGGCCCGCCGTAACGCGGTCAACGTCGCAGCCCCAGAACTCGCCACCTGAGCCCACTTCGGAGGGCTGGCGACCAATTTCGACCCCGCCGTACGGCGTGTCGTGGGTCGCCAGGTCTCCGAAGTCGCCGAATGGGCGTGCGCGAAGATGTGCCGATGAGCGGGTTATGTGAAGACCGGGTTGTCATTGTCACCGGCGCCGGGCGCGGCATCGGCCGCGAAGAGGCGCTGGAATTCGCCCGCGAAGGCGCGCGGGTCGTCGTCAACGACGTCGGCGTCGCCCGCGACGGCACCGGCGAAGACGCCACCCCCGCCCAAGAGGTCGTCGACGAGATCAAGGCGCTCGGCGCCGAGGCGGTCGCCAACTACGACGACATCTCCGACTTCGACGGCGCGAAGCGGCTGATCGCCCAGGCGGTCGACAGCTTCGGCACCCTCGACGTAGTCGTCAACAACGCCGGCATCCTGCGCGACCGCATGGTGGTGAACATGTCGATCGACGAGTGGGACGCCGTCATCAAGGTCCACCTGCGCGGCACCTTCGCCACCACCCACCACGCCGCCAACTACTGGCGCGACCGGTCCAAGGCCGGCGACCCGGTCGACGCGCGCATCATCAACACCAGCTCCTCATCCGGCATCTACGGCAACGTCGGCCAGTCCAACTACGGCGCGGCCAAGGCCGGCATCGCCGCGTTCACCGTGATCACCGCGATGGAGCTGTCCCGGTACGGCGTCACCGTCAACGCGATCGCGCCGGCCGCGCTCACCCGGATGACCGAGGACCTCGTCCGCTGGCAGAGCGACGGCGACGACAAGCCCGCGTGGGACCCGCGCGACCCGAGCAACATCGCACCACTCGTCGTCTGGCTGGGCAGCGGCCAGTCCCGCGACATCACCGGCCGGGTGTTCAACGTCAAGGGCGGCCTGGTGTCGGTCGCAGAGGGCTGGGTCGCCGGCCCGGCCGAGGACAAGGGCGCCCGCTGGGAGCCCGGCGAGCTCGGCGAGGTCATCCCCCGCCTCGTCGCCGGGGCGCGGGCCAACTCGGACACCTCAGGAGCTACGCCCGGCTAGCAGGAGTCGGCGCCCTCGACGCCGTAGTTATTGCAGGTGACGCGCAAACTTCTCGCCGCGGTCCTTGCCCTCACCGCCGGCATCGCCACCCCCGTCCTCGCCGCCGGCAACAACGGCAATGGCCACGGCAACAACGGAAACGGGCACGGCGATCACGGCCATGGCTGGGTCGCCCCGCCCCGCGACCACTGGGCCGGCCACAGCGGTGACCTCACCAACGTCACCGGCTGCGACCCGCTCGACGGTGCGCAGTGCCTGCTGCCGTTCCCGAACGACTGGTTCAGCAAGGACGACCCGACCAGCACCACCGGCCGCCGGGTCGACCTGACGCTGCCGATGATGCCGCGCAATGCCGAAGGCAAGCCGGTCGAGCCGCAGGAATGGAACCGCGGCGACGGCTTCAGCGCCGGCGCGCAGATCCTCACCTTCGTGCCCGGCATGACCAGCAACGACGACCTCGTCCCGTCCGGGCTACCGCCGGTCACGGACCTCGGCATGAACTCCGCCGACAACCTCGGCGTCGTGCTGCTCGACGAAGAGACCGGCAAGCGCTGGCCGGTGTGGACCGAGGTCGACCAGTACGTCGACGAGACCGGTCTGCTGCCTGCCGGGACCGTCGGCAGCATCCAGCACGACCTGATGATCCATCCGGCGGTCAACCTCGCCGACGGTCACCGCTACATCGTCGCGCTGCGCCACCTCCTCACCGACGACCACAAGACACTCGCGCAACCGAGCGCGGCCTTCAAGGCCTATCGGGACGGCACCGCGCCCACGACCGACCCGCGCCGTACGCACATGGAGAACGTGTTCGCCACGTTGGCAAAGGCGGGCGTCGCGCGCGACGACCTCTACCTCGCGTGGGACTTCACCACCGCGAGTACGGCGAACGTCACCGGCCGGCTGCTGGCGATGCGCAACGACGCATTCAAACAACTCGGCGACACGAACCTCACCGACGGCGTCGTACAGGGCAACTCGCCGGCGTTCACGATCGACTCAGTCAGCGACCTGACGCCGAGCCAGGACAGCAAGGTCGCCCGGCGGATCAGCGGTCACTTCACCGTGCCTTGTTACATCGCGCCGTCCTGCGAGCCGCCGACCAAGTGCGACAAGGTGTCGCAAGGCTTTGTCAATGACTGCCCGAC
>JAVEEG010000297.1 GCA_030840585.1 Frankiaceae bacterium
CGGCCACTCTCGGGCTGGAGTGGTTGCCGGCGATGACGACGACCGGGATGCCGGCCTCGCGCAGGCGCCGCAGCCCGTCGAGCGCGACGCCCAGCGCGGCCGAGGACGGGTGGTAGGAGTCGAACAGGTCGCCGGCGTGGATCGCGACGGCCGGCGCGATCTCGATGATCTTCGAGATCGCCCGCTCGAAGGCGTCGTAGACGTCCTGCTCGCGCTCGTTGCGCCCGGCGTCGTTGACACGATGGAGCTGGCGGAAGCCCAGGTGCGTGTCCGAGAGGTGGACGATCTTCACCGGTGCGGTCCCGTCGGCACAGAGGCCATCCAGGCCGGCAGCAGCCCGAGCGTCAGCAACCGCAGGCGGATCGCCGGCACGGAGACGTCGAAGCGTTCGGCCAGCGCAGCGAGATTGCAGCCGGTCGCGTGCGCGTGCTCGACGACCAGCGACTCGGGCATCAGCAGCTCGCGCGCGAAGGCGTTGGCCTCCGCCTCGCGGCGGCGCAGCTGACGGACCTTCTCCACGTCGGCCTGCTCGGAGACGTCCTCGGGACGGCAGCAGACCGGTTGGTCGGCGCCGGCGATGTGCAGCACCCAGTGCCCGCATTCGTGCGCGATAGTGAAGCGCCGGCGGCCGCGGCTGCGCGCGCATTCGGTCCGGTCCAGCCAGATGATCCGCGTCGCCGGAACGACCATCCCCGACAGGCGCCCCTGGTCGGCGGGGGCGCCTGGAACCGAGCGGACGTCGTCGCACTCCTCGACCAGCAGGTCGAGCAGCGTCGTGGCGATCCGCTCGACGGGCACGGGCGGCGCGTGGGCGACGCGAAAGCGCTCCTCGAAGTCGCGCAGCAGCGCGATCGCGGCCTGCTCGGGCTGGGACTTGTCGGCCATCGGCGATCTCACGAGCTCAAGCGTCGGGTCCTCCGGTGAACAGGCGCTCGACGAGCTCGACGTCCGGATCGGACCTGTCGACCCGTCGCGATCCCGCCATCGGCGCTGGTGCTCGCCGGTGCTCGAGACCGCCGGAGCTGCGGCCCATCGCCGCTGCCGGACGCAGAGCCGGCGGCCGGCGCACGACCGCACGTGCTGCGGCGATGAAGTCCTCGCCGTCTGCATCCAGGTACCTGGCCAGGCTGCGTAGCAGGCGGTGGGCGATGTTCGGCCCGATCAGGGCGCCGGACTCGAGCTCGTGGTATTGGCGGCGCAGCGCGTCGCGGCCGGCCCGGCCGAGGTCGTACTCGCTGGCCAGCGCGTCGATCACGGCGTCGCGCTCGATCCCGCGCAGCTTGCGCAGCCGGCGTAGTGCGTCCGGCAGGATGCCCGCCGATCCATCGCCGGAGGTGACCGCCGCCACGGCCGACAGCGCCGCGTCGTAGGCGTCGGCGGTGATCTCGTCGTGGTCGGCCGGGCCGCGGACAACCATCAAGGCGGCCAGGCGGCGGGTGAACTCCGCGTGGCGTGCGGCCGGCACCGTGCGCAGGTAGTGCTCCGGATCGTCATGCAGGCGACCGGCGTTCAAATCGTCGATCGCGGCCAGGAAGGCCTGATCGTAGGCGTCGATCATGAGTCGGTTCCTCCTCTGCCGTCGATTCGCGTCTGCGCGTCTTGATCGCGGCGCGCGGCGCTCAGGTCGCGGGCTTGGCGGACGTCGGACAGCTCGTCGCTTGCCTGCAGCTTCTTGAGCGCGCGCGAGGTGGCCGTGTCGACGACCTGGCGGTGGACGCCATGGCGCCGGGCGATCTCGTCCGGCTTGAGGCCGAGCAGCATCCGCTCGGCCATGATTCGCTGATCGCGAGCCGGCAGGCCGGCGATCCGCTCGCGCAGAGCGCGCGCCTCGTCGGCGAGCGTCGGCCTGTCCGGCGCGGCCGGGTCAGGGAAGTCCTCCACCTCGGGATGCACCTCGCGTGCGCGACGCTGGCGCCGGCGGACGTAGTCGATCACCTCCCACTCGATGTTGATCGCTATCAGCCCGGCCAGCGAGCTGCGTGCGTCGATCTCCTTGTCGAGCGCGTCGGCGACACGGATCAGCACCCCGCCGACGAGCTCGTCGATATCGGCGTCCGACGGCCGTTGTGAGTACGCGCGCAAGGCGACGATGCGGCGGATGTTGGCGACGTGGCGGCTCAGGAGCTGGGTCATGACGAGCTGCTCGCGCAGGACGTGGTCGGGCCGCTTGCGTGCGAGCGCCAGCTGACGAAGCAGGGTCGCGTCGGGGTCTTCGGCTGGTGATGTTGCTGGGTCGCTGCTCACGCGCACGTCGATTGTGGGCCTTTCGGTCGCCTCTGGCCGTCCATTGCTGTAGCCGAAGCCGATCCCGATCTTCTTACCAAGGTCTGCTGCCGCGGCCCCGCGCCGCCCGGCGATTCGTGATGACCGTCAGATCCCTGCGCCGGCGTTCGGATGAAGAGGCGACGGCCGATAAAGGTTCGGCCACGAACGGGAGAACCCATTGGCACCATCTCGCACCTCGCCGTCTGCTGTCGACGTCGCCTCGAAGCGCTCGCTGGAGGCGGACGACGCAGACGTGTACGCCTGCTACCTGCACGACCTGAGGCAGGAGCTGCAGGA
>JAVEEG010000033.1 GCA_030840585.1 Frankiaceae bacterium
AGAGCTGCCGGCGTAACACGTCCGGCGCTTCGACCAGCGACGGTCCGTACCACGTCAGGTGCCGCCCGCTCACGCATCGACTTTCGGTGTCCGGAAACGCTTCCGGACCGTCGTCGGGGCTGAACGGATACGGCTCGTCCGGCAGTACGACGAGGTCGTGCGCGGGCAACGTGTCGAGCTCGATCCGCGGGTAGCGCTCGGCGTGCTCGCGCAATGCGTTCGCAACGCCGAGCCGGGCAAGCACGTCGCCAGCGAACGTGTCCCGGCCGAGCGCCATCCAGGGACGCCGCCAGATCGGTACGACGGCGGTCCGGGTTGGCGCGTCTCGGAGGTCGGCCCAGTTGTGCTCGGCCTCATCGAGCCAGGCCGGCCGGTCTAGCCGGCACGCGAACCGGAGCATCCGGTCCAGCGACGTTATGGCCTCGGGCACGGTTGTCGGTGCGGTTACCCAGACCGCGACACCGGCCGCGCGCAACGCATCAAGATCCGCGGCCCGGTTCTCCTCGTCGTTCGCGATGACGACGTCGGGGCGCAAGTCGAGGATGTCGGTGACGCGCGGGTTCTTCGTACCGCCGATGCGCGCGACGTCCAGGTCGGCGGGATGCGTGCACCAATCCGTCGCGCCGACCAGCAGCCCGGGCGCGGTCACCGCGATGCTTTCGGTGAGCGACGGGACCAACGAGACGACGCGGTCGACGCCGGCCGGCACCGCGACCGGCCGCCCCAAGTCGTCAGACGTCGGTGACACGGATGCCGGCGTGGGCCTTGTACCGCCGGTTGATCGAGATGAGGTTCGCGGTCAGCGCCTCGACCTGGCGGGCGTTGCGCAACCGGCCGGCGTAGATGCCGCGCATGCCGTGGATTGCCGCGACCAACTCCTGTACGGCATCGGTCGCCTCGCGGTCGTCACCGAGCACCAGCACATCGGTGTCGACACTTTCGACCGCGGGATCGAGCAGCAGCACCGCCGAGATGTGGTGGAAGGCTGCGACGACCGTGCTCTCCGGCAGCAGCGCGGCGGCCTGCTCGGCGGCGCTGCCCTCGGGGACCTCCAGCGCGTACGCGCCTTTGCCGTCGAAGCCGAGCGGGTTCACGCAGTCGACGACGATCTTGCCCCGCAGCGGCTCGGCGAGGTCGGCCAGCAGCGCGGCATGCCCGTCGTAGGGCACCGCGACCACGGCGAGGTCGCAGCGGGCCGCCACCTCGGCGTTGCCGGCACCGCTGACGCTGGCGCCCGGCGGCAGGTCGGCCCGCAGCGCTTCGGCCGCCGCCTCGGCCCGCTCCGGGCTGCGCGAGCCGATCCACACGGCGTGGCCGGCCAGCGCGAACCGCCGGGCCAGCCCGCGGCCCTGGTCGCCGGTACCGCCGAGGAACCCCAGTGTCGTCACCGCGCCATCGTGCCAGGCCCGCTCGAACGGCCCGCCGACACGCTCCGTGCTCCCGCCAGCACACAATGGATACGGAAGTGGCGTCCCGGCGCCGTAGCGCCGCCTCCTGAGTCACACCAGCACCGGATGTGTGCTGGCGCGAGCAGCAAGCCCGGCGGAAAGTCGCCCGACCGGCTGGCAGGAGAAGCCCGCGCGAACGGCGAAGCCAGCTTGCGAGACGGAAGGAGCCCCGATGTCCGGGCACTGGCGGTGGATACGGCGTGAACCCGCGCCGCAGCCGTCCGCTGCGCCGGAATCGTGTGGTTCCGAGGCGCTCGACCAGCTCCTCGGCGAGGTCCGGGACCTGCGGCTGACCTTCGTCGCCGACCTGGCCAGCGCCGCCGGGGCCGTCGAGCTGGGCGCGACCGATGTCGCGGCCGACATCCTCGACGCCGACCGGGCCGAGCTGGCCCGCTTCTTCCAGGTCGCCGACGACCGGCTGCGCGAGCTCGAGCGGGCCGCGCACCGCGAGCAGCCCGCCACTGCCGACGTCATCCCGATCGCGAGCCGCTCGCGCACCCGCCGCCGGGTCGCGGTCGCGCTGCCCGCCATCCCGCTGGTCGGCGCACTCACGATGGCCGCCGCGGCCGCCGCGGGCGTCCTGCCGATCCCCGGTACGTCGACCTCCAACACACCGGCGCAGCACGCGTCCGCGAATACCGTCGAGAACAACGCGCTGCGCCAGTTCGCATCGGTCGTCAACGGTGACCCGAGCGCGCAGCAGGTCATGGCCGCCGCGAACAAGCTGCACCAGCAGATCGTTGCGCTCATCGCGACGAGCAAGGGTGACCCGGCGCAGGCCAATGCGATCGCGCAGTTGCTTCAAGCCGAGCGTCAGTTGTTGTTGAGCAAGCAGCCGCCGGGTGCGCAGGCCGTGCTCGCCGCGACGAGTTCACTCATCACGCAGCTGACGGGCCACGCGAAGACCGTCGTGACGCCGGCGATCGTTTCGCCGCGACCGGCGTACGTCGCGCCGCAGCCGACCGCATCGAGCAAGCCGTCGCCGACACCGACGAAGACTGCGAAGTCGTCGCCGACACCGACGCATTCGTCGTCGCCGAGTCCGTCATCATCGCCGTCGTCGAGCAGCAGCCCGGGACCGTTGCCGAAGGTCGGCGGCTAACACCGCAACCTCGTTCCAACGCTTCGACAACGCGTTATTGCACTCTCGGACGAAATTTTTTTTCGTGACATGACGACCGCGCGCGCATTGCTTTGAGTTGACGTCGTACGTCCACAGCGCGGCGAAGTTCTCCTTGCATCCCAACGGTTTTTCGCTCATACGCGCGCATTGCGCACTACACCCGCGGTCACGACGTACGACGTTCGCGTCCGCGACACGCGCAACCAAACTCGTCGCGATGGTGGAAATGCGCGTAGTGGTGGTGCCACAGTTGTGCTCAGCAACGTCCCGATCCTAGAGAGGCTAGGGGGCACACAGTGGCACCAGCAGCGGCGAAGAAGACCACTGCCCGTAAGACCGCGGCGAAGAAATCGACCGCGAAGCGGACTACCGCACGCAAGACAACAGCGAAGAAGTCGTCGGCGAAGAAGACGACTGCACGCAAGAGCACCGCGAAGAAGACGACAGGTCGTAAGACCGCGGCCAAGAAGTCCACCGCGAAGAAGACGACCGCGCGCAAGAGCACCGCGAAGAAGACCACTGCGCGCAAGTCGACCGCGAAGAAGACGACGGCCCGCAAGAGCACCGCGAAGAAGACGACCGGTCGCAAGACTGCCGCGCGCAAGACGACGGCGCGTAAGTCGACCGCGAAGAAGACGACCGCGCGCAAGAGCACCGCGAAGAAGACGACCGCGCGCAAGTCGACAGCCAAGAAGACGACCGCGCGCAAGACCGGCGCGCGCAAGACGACGGCTCGCAAGACCACCCGCAAGGCAACCGCGCGCAAGTCCACCGGTGGTCGCGGCGGCGGCCGCTCCGGCTCACCAGCGGTACCGCCGATCGAGGTCCCGGCGCCCGCTACGGATCCATCGGTGACCTCGCCGGCTCCGGCCGAGGCGCGTGACGTGCTCATGCCCCCGCCTAACGGGCAGTCGCCCGCGTCCTGAGCCACCCGTACGACGAAAACGCCGCCTCGGTCACACCGGGGCGGCGTTTTCGCGTCCCGGGCGTACGGGTAACCAACAACCGTGACCGATCAGGGGGAACTGCTGCGCGCGTTCCTGGACGGTCGCTGGGCCTGGGTGCGCGACGAGGTTCGCGACGTGCTCCGCGACCCGTTGTTCGCGCCCGTGTACGACATCTCCGTCGACGAGCACCGCGCGCGAGTGCTGGAACAGGCGCGGCGCATCGCGACGACGCGCGGGCCGCGGCTGCTGTTCAGCAAGGACGTCGGCGGCGAGCAGGAGTTCGGCGCCGCAATCACCGCGTTCGAGACGCAGGCCCTCGGCGACTTGTCGTTGCTGGTCAAGACCGGCGTGCAGTGGGGGCTGTTCGGCGGCGCGATCCAGCACCTCGGCACCAGCGAACATCATCAGCGCTACTTGCCCGACGTCATCTCGCTCGACCTGCCCGGTTGTTTCGCGATGACGGAGACCGGTCACGGCTCCGACGTCCAATCCATCCGGACGACCGCGACGTACGACGCAGCTACGCGGGAGATCGTCGTACACACTCCCGACGACGACGCGCGCAAGGACTACATCGGCAACGCGGCCCGCGACGGTCGCATGGCCGTCGTCTTCGCGCAACTGCGATCGAAGGACACGTGTCACGGCGTGCACGCGATCCTGGTGCCGATCCGCGACGCCGATGGCCGGCCGTGTCCCGGCGTGAGCATCGAGGACTGCGGACCGAAAGCGGGCTTGAACGGCGTCGACAACGGCCGGCTCGCGTTCAACGAAGTGCGAGTGCCTCGCACCGCGTTGCTCGACCGGTACGGCAGCCTCGCCGAAGACGGCACTTACAGCAGCCCGATCGAGAGCGAAGGCCGCCGCTTCTTCACGATGCTCGGCACGCTGGTGCAAGGCCGGATCAGCGTGTCCGGTGCGGCCGTCAGCGCGTCGAAGGTCGCACTCACCATCGCGATCAAGTACGGCCTGGTCCGCCGGCAGTTCAAGGCCCCCGGCACCGACGACGAGGTCGTCGTGCTCGATTTCCTCCAGCACCAGCGGCGGCTGCTGCCTGCACTCGCGTCGACGTACGCGCTGCACTTCGCGCAAGAGGAACTGATCGCTCGCGCGCACGAGGTGTTCGACGGCGCGGGCGAGTCGACCCCCGACGACGACATGGCCCGGCGCAAGCTCGAGACGCTGGCCGCCGGAATCAAGGCGACCACCACGTGGCACGCGACGCACGCGATCCAGACGTGTCGCGAGGCGTGCGGCGGTGCCGGCTACCTCTCGGTCAACCGATTGCCGCAGCTCAAGGCCGACACCGACGTCTTCACGACGTTCGAGGGCGACAACACCGTCCTGCTGCAACTCGTCGCGAAGACGCTGCTCACCAACTACCAAGCCGACTTCGGCGACCTCGACCCGTTGCAGACCGCGCGCTTCGTCGCCGAGCAAGTCATGGAGACCGTGATCGAGCGGACCTCCGCGCGCAACATCGTGCAGCGGCTGCTCGACGCCGTACCGGGTCATGACGAGGAAGCGGACCTGCGCGACCGCGGCTATCAGCTGTCGCTGTTCGAGTGGCGCGAGCGGCATGTCCTCGACGGGCTGGTCCGCCGGCTGCGGGCCGGCATCGCGGACGGAGCCGACGCGTTCGACGTGTTCAACTCGGCGCAGGATCACGTGCTCACCGCGGCCCGCGCGCACGTCGACCGGGTCGTGCTGGAGGCGTTCGTCAACGCCATCGACCGGTGCGAGGACCCGGAGCTCACCAAGCTGCTCGACCTCGTCTGCGACGTGCACGTGCTGTCGCACCTCGAGCGCGATCGCGCGTGGTTCCTCGAGCACTCGCGGATCACCCCCGCGCGGGGCAAAGCCATCACCACTGCCGTCAACACCGTGTGCGGCGAGCTGCGGCCGTACGCCGAGCTGCTCGTCGACGCGTTCGGGATCCCGGACGTCGTGCTGTCCGCGCCGATCGCGCTCGGCGACGAGGCGGCCCGGCAGAACGCCAAGCGCGACCCTTCAGCAACCGTTCAGGCGCAGTAGTTCAAATAGGTCGGCAGGGCGCGCCGCACCCCCGATCCGGTGACCGGCGTCAACCCCCGACGCGACCGGCGCGCCCTGCCAAGACCCACCGAGCGACCAGGGTCACCTAGTCCGTTCGAGGCATTTCCGGCCAATTCGCCCAATTCGGGAAAGCCGGCGCCCGACGGTTGACGTTGTGCCCGCCATGCAGTTGCTCTCCTCGACCGCCGCCGGCGTCACTGTCGTCACTCTCGGCCTGACCGGAACTTTCGCGGCGCCGCCGGCCGCGGCCACCACGACGACGTACTCGGTCACCCACGCGAGCGACCCGTACTCCGGCCGTTCGATCGCCGTGCGGTGGACCCCATGCCTCACGCGTTCCGGCGTCACCACGACGACACCCATCTCCTACGCCGTGAACACCGGCGGCGATCCGTCTCGGGTGACGCTGGTGCAACAGGCGCTCGCGGAGGTCACGGCGTACAGCGGGTTGCGGTTCCACTACACCGGCAAGGTCAGCTACATCCCGCATTACGCAGTGCTGCACTACCCGACTGGTGACCGGCTGATGTTCAACGCTGCGCAGCAGCGCGCGGCGACACACGCGGCCCTCGTGATCGGGTGGGCGTCGGCGAGCAAGACCAACATGTTCCGCGGCAGCGAGGCGGGTGTCGGCACGGTCAGCTGGACCGGCAACTCGCGGTCGCAGTTGCGCATCGTCGAAGGCGCCGCGCTGATCAAGCTGGGTGTGCCGTTGCGGGCCGGCTTCACCACCGGAACGTCGGTCGGATCGTTGCTGTTGCACGAGATCGGCCACGCCGTCGGCCTGAACCACGTCTCCACGACGAGCCAGATCATGTATCCGGTGCTCGGCAGCTACACCCGCGCGTCGTACCAATCCGGCGACCGGTACGGGCTGCGTCTTGTCGGCCGGCCCGCGGGTTGTTTCGTCACGCCGTCGCTGAGCCCACCGGACCCCGCCGCGATCGCGCGTGCCGCCGGCATCAGCGTCACGTTGTGATCAGTACGTCCACGAGATAGCCGGCGAGCCGTCCGGCGCGAACGCCAGCGTGCCGTGCGGACCGATTACGTCGAACGTCAACGGTCCGCTGACCGTCTCACCTGCATCGAGTTGGGTCGTGTCGAGTTGCGCGGAGGCGCCCGAGTACGGCGCGTTGCCCATCAGCGTCGTGACCTTGCCCTGCCGGCTGAGCTTGACGAAGAAGTCGCCCGGGCCGATCGCGACCGGGCGGGTGCCGGTGTTGGCGAGCGTGACGAAGAACGTGACGTAGTAACCGTGCGCCGGGGCGTAGCCGTACGACGAGGACAACCGGTGCCGCGACACGCTGGGCACGGTCGCGCGGATCCGTAACGAGACGCCGGCCTGTGCGCGGAACGCGACCGTCTTGCCGGCGCGGACGACGTGACCGCTGCGGATGATCGTCACGGTGGGCGCGGGCTTCACCGTGTGGGTAGGCGCAGGCTGCGCTTGCGGTGTGCGCGACCGCGGTCCGCACGCGGTCGCCGCGACGAGGACGGCGACAGCGACGGTCGGGACATATCGCCGCGTTCCCACCCGTCCAGTCTGCCCTGTATCGCACAAACGGTTGGTTGAGCCGGTGGTCTCGTGAGCCGACAACTTGTTGGTGCGGAACGGACGGCTCGCGGCGCTGGCCGTCGCGGTCGCCGTAGCAGCGTCCGGATTGTCGGTAACGTTGGCATTTCCGGCCGCCGCCGCGATCGCCGATCCGGTTGCCAATGTCTCCCCCTCGCCGGACTACTGGCCCACGTGTACTTCGTACGGACCGTCATCGGCGGCGTGCACGACAGCGGTGGTCGCGGCGATCAACCACGCGCGGTCGCTCGAAGGCGTCGGGCCGATGCAGTTGCCGACCGGCTTCGCGTCGATGACCACGGCCGAGCAGGCGTTCGTCGTATCGAATCTCGAGCGGGTCGATCGCGGGCTGCAGCCGGCCGCCGGCATGGTCGCGACCCTGGACAGCAGCGCGCAGACCGCGGCGAGCCACGACGCCGACCCGACGTTGTCGTCGTGGACGATCGGGTCGTTCAACGCCAATCGCTGGGGCAGCAACTGGGCCGGTGACTTGAACGCGCTCGCGGCCGACTACGACTGGATGTACGCCGACGGCTGGGGCACCAACGGCAGCTTCAACATGGACTGCACCGGCCCCGGCGCCGCCGGTTGCTGGGGGCACCGGCACAACATCCTGTCGTCGTACGGCGGCGAGGAACTCATCACCGGTACCGGATCGGTCGCGCAGTCGCAGTGGACGTCGATCGCGCAGATCTTTGTCGCCGGCTCCGGCGCGTACCCGGCATTCGTGCTGTCGTGGGCGTCAGTGATGTCGCAGTCGGCGGCGGCGGCGATGCCGCCCGGCACGACAGTGCCGCCCAGTGCGTCGCAAGACGCGGCCGCCGTGACGATCGGTACGACGACGAGCGTGGTCGCCGGGCACACGGCGAGTGTCAGCGGTCATGTGGTGGACGCGGTCACCGGTACGCCGGCCGCGGGCGCCGGGGTGTTCCTGTGCCATCGGAGCGCTCTTGAGACGACCGGGTCTTGCGCGTCGATGCTGACGGACTCCACCGGCACGGTCCGGTTGACCGTGCATCCGTTGGTCCGTACGTCGTGGTGGGTGGTGTTCCCGGGTACGTCGTCGCTCGCGGCGGCGTCGAGTCGGGCCAACATCATCTACGTCAAGAACGCCGTCGGGGTCAGCGTCGCGCGGGCGACGACCGGGTGGCGGATGGCGGCGTCGTTCGCGCCGATTCGTGGGCAACTCGTTCGGTTGCAGGTGCGGTCGTCCGCGTCCCCGACGGGTTGGGTGACGCTGGTCAAGACGCCGTTGCGCACTCGCACCATGGCTTTTCATATCGGCCGCGGGCGCTACCGGGTGTCGGTGGCTGCGGTGCAAGGGTTGCTCGCCAACACTGTCTATGTCGCGGTGCGTTGACGTAACGTGCGGGTGTGACTCACCCGAATCGATCGGCGCATCAATGGAACGAGGCGTATCAGCAGGCCGAGCCGCCACCGTGGGACATCGACCGGCCGCAGGCAGCGTTCGTCGAACTGGCATCGTTGTGGCGCGGTTCGCTGTTCGACGCGGGTTGCGGTACCGGTGAGCACACGTTGCTGGCTGCGTCGTTGGGGCTGACGGCGTACGGCGTCGACCTTTCCGCCGTCGCGATCGAGAAGGCGCGCGCGAAAGCTGTTGAGCGCGGTCTTACGGCGGAGTTCGAGGCTGGTGACTTGTTGGCTGTCTCGCTGCCGGATGCGGCGTACGACACTGTCTTGGATAGCGGTGTCTTTCATTCGTTCGACGACGCCGATCGGGCGCGTTACGTGTCCGTGCTGACGCGGGTCGCGCGGCCGGATGCGGTGCTGTACTTGATGTGCTTCAGTGAGCGTCAGCCCGGCGACTGGGGCCCGCGGCGGGTGACGGAAGCCGAGTTGCGCGCGTCGTTCGCGTCGGGGTGGGCAGTCGAGCGGATCGATCCGGCGACGTTCGAGATCAACCCGCTGCCGGACGCCGATTCGGTGGACGCGTGGCTGGCCGTGTTCCGGCGGGAGTCATGAGCCGCTGGGGCAACGCAGTGATGGTGGTCGGCTGGACGATCGTGACGATCGGCTGTGTCGTCGTGTTGCTCACCCGCCTCGCATAGCTGGCGGCTTGATCATCGCGGCGTTTGCTTGCGCGGCCGGCGCTTGGGGACCGGCGCGGCCAGCGGCTCGTCCGGCGGCCGGAGCCATGACGTCGAAGCGAGCCCCAGCGCGCTGCGCCTGGGCCGAACAACGGCGCTCGGACGCGGCGCCCTTGCTAACCCACGGATCGGGCAAAAGGGACACAGCGGATACGGTTGGTCGATGTGATGGTGCGAGGGTCGGGGCGCTCGGATGGCAACGCGAGTCTCGTGCGCGGTCGTAGGTGGGCAAACCTGAGTGCTGCGGCGCTGTGCACAGCGAGCATCGTCGTCACATCTAGTTGCTCATCTGATCACCATCCCCATGTATCTACGCAACCCTCGGGTTCCTCGACTCCAGCGCCGCCTCAAGTGGATGCCGCAGTTCGGGCGGCTTGGTCGACGGCTTTCGCCGTCCGGCTGCCTGCCCGAGCCCGGGCAGCGGCGATCGAGGCCGGAAGTTCGCTGACGGGCTGGCTCGCAAATCAGTCGCGCAAGGCGGCATGGCGGAGCACCTCGGCGGTCGTGAGCTCGGTCGTGCTCCTTGACCCCGAGCACGCGAACGTGAGCTACCGGCTCGTTAGCGACGGAAAGCCGGTCCTCTCGGCGGCCGGCGTGGCCGTTCTCGTAGACGGACACTGGTTCGTCTCTCACAGCACGATCTGTTCGTTGTCGATCGCTCGTGGGGACCGCGCTCCCACGTGTTGAGATCATCGGTAGCGGTGGCCGACTAGTTCGATCGGGTCAGTTGATCGTCGGGCTTAACCGCAGTTCTCATGCTGTTTCGTTACTTCACCCTCTTTGCTGGCGGAAGAGTTACCTAATCCCCCACGAAGCATCGGCATGGGCTGTTACGGTCCTCGCGCTCTCTCCTGCACCGATCCGGGGGTTTTTTGCTGTGGCTTCGTTTTCCGCGTCCGGCTCCGCTCGTCTACGTCGCCTCTCCCTCGTTTGGTTGGTGATCCTCGCGCTGTTGCCAGCTGTCGCCGTCGAGTCTGTCGCGAGCGCGTCGGCGAGCTTGCAGCCGCATCAGGGCCAGTTCTTCGCATTGACGCCCGCGCGCGTTCTCGACACGAGCACCGGCCTGGGCACGACGTCCGGTGCGATCGCGGCGGGCGGGACCAAGACCGTGTCCGTCCTCGGAGCCGGCGGCGTCCCGGCCACCGGCGTCTCCGCGGTCGTGCTGTCGTTGACGGTAGTCGCGCCGACCGCCGCTACCACCGAGACCGTGTGGCCCGCCGGCGGCACGAGACCCGCCACCGCCGCGCTCACTGCGCCGAGCGGCGTCACCGTCACGAGCACCGTCACCTCCGCCGTCGGCACGAGTGGGCAGCTCAGCGTGTACAACAGCGCCGGCACCGCCCAGCTGTACGGCGACGTCGTCGGCTACTACAGCAACGGCACGAACACCGTTGCCGGCGGCACGTACGTGCCGGTGACTCAATCCAGAATCCTGAACACGAGCACCAACATCGGTCACACCGGCGCGATCGGAGCGAACGCGAGCTTCGACCTGGCGGTAACCGGCGTTGGCGGTGTCCCGGCTTCCAATGTCACGGCGGTCGCGATGGTCCTCACCGCGGTGAAGCCGTCTGCTACCGAAAGCTTCACCGTCTATCCGACCGGGGTGGCCCGGCCCGCGACGCTGTCGTTGTCGGCGACCGCGAACGTCGCGATCAGCACGACCGTCGTTTCGGCCGTGAGCTCGAGCGGGCAGATCACGATCTACAACAACGCCGGCTCCACGAACCTGTACGGCGACATCGTCGGCTACTGGCAGTCGCCGGCGAGCGCCGCCACCGGAGCGGCGTTCACGTCAGTCACGCAGACGCGGGTGCTGTCGACGACAACCCAACTCAGCAATGGCGGCACCGTCAACGTTGCGGTCACCGGAGTCGCCGGTGTACCCAGCAGCGGCGTGTCGACGGTCTGGCTCTATCTCACCGCGGTCGCGCCGACCGGCGCAACAACACTGACCGCTTACCCGGCCGGCAGCACCCGGCCCGGCACCGCGACGGTATCGACGACGACCAGCACCACGCGAACGAATCTCGTCGCCGCAGTCCCTGGCACCAGCGGGCAAATCACGATCTACAACAGCACGGGCAAGACCAACCTCTACGTCGACGTCGTCGGCTACACGGCGACCGCGCTCGCGCCCACTGCCCCGGCTGCGCCCTCGGCGGCGGCGGGCAACGGCCAAGCCGCCGTTACATGGACTCCGCCGAACGACGGCGGCGCCGCCATCACGAGCTATACGGTGACCGCCGCGCCCGGCGGCGCGAGCGCCACGGTCGATGGCTCTGCCACTAGCGGGACGGTCGTCGGTCTCACCAACGGCAGTCCCTACACGTTCACCGTCACCGCTGCTAACGCGACCGGCGCGAGCCCCGCGTCGCCCGCGTCCAACGTCGTGACGCCCGCTGGGCCGCCGGGCGCGCCGACCGGCGTCAGCGCAACCGCGGCAGACTCTCGCGCCACCGTCACGTGGACGGCGCCGGCGAGCAACGGCTCCCCGATCACCGGCTACACAGTGACGGCCGCCCCCGGCGGCGCGACCGCCACGGTTGCCGGCACGGTCACGTCGGCGACCGTCACGGCGCTGGCCAACGGCACTGCCTACACGTTCACAGTGACCGCGACCAACGCTGCCGGCACGAGTGCAACCTCCACGCCGTCCAGCAGCGTCACGCCGCTTGGTCCGCCCGGCGCCCCGACGGCGGTGACGGCGTCCGCCCGTAACCAGTCGGCCGTCGTCTCCTGGGCCGCGCCGATCAATAACGGCGGGCAACCGATCACCGGGTACACCGTCCAGACGACCCCTGGCTCGACCTCGATCTCGGTGGACGGCGCGACCACCTCAACGACGGTGACCGGACTTACGAACGGCACCGCGTACACCTTCAACGTGACGGCGACGAACACCAACGGCACGGGTCCGGGCGCGACTGCCACGGCGACTCCTCAGCCGGCGCCCGGCGACGTGACGACCGCCATCGACACGGCGAGCGTGTCGACGGTGGCGGGCGGGTTCAACAGCCCGCGCGGGGTCGCGGTCGCGGGCGGGTTCGGCTACGTCGCCAGCCAGGACACGATCAGCAAGGTCAACCTGTCGTCCGGCGTGTCGTCAGTGTTGGCCGGGTCGGCTGGGTCACGGGGATGTTCGGACGCGCCAACGGGCACGAACGCGCAGCTCAACTATCCCTCGGACATGGTGACCGACGGCAATTACGGCTATCTCCTGGACCAGTGCGGGTTGCGGCGGGTGTCGTTGGCGACCGGCGCGACGC
Source organism: Frankiaceae bacterium (assembly GCA_030840585.1). Classification (GTDB taxonomy): domain Bacteria; phylum Actinomycetota; class Actinomycetes; order JAFAQI01; family JAFAQI01; genus BP-197. The sequence goes on from JAVEEG010000033.1 coordinate 12,524, forward strand.
AGACGCTCGCTGCGGGCGGGTTGTTGCAGTGGGGGTGCTGCCCGGTTTCCGCGTCGTACCTGACGCTCGGCGCGGACGGCAACGTCTATGTGACGGGGAACAACTCGGTGGTCAAGGTGAACCTGACCAACGGCGCCACGAGCACGGTGACGTCGTTCCCGGCCGGCACGTACACCAACAGTCCGGGCGGCGCTTACGGGATCAGTTCGGACAGCAACTGGCTATACGTCGGCGTGACACGCAACGACTGGACCGACGCCAACCACTGCTGCACCGTCACGACCGACAGCATCTACAAGGTCGCGTACGACGGCTCGTCGAGCAGCGTGCTGACCAACGACAACGCGATGGGGCTGCGGTCGTTGGAATCGGCGGGCACCTACCTCTACGGCACCACGAACACCGGCGCGGTCCGCCGCTACACCAAGGCCGACGGCAGCTGGCGCAACATCGCTGGCGCGGGCACGAGCAGCAGCGCTGACGGCGTCGGCACCGACGCGTGGTTCCAAGGCGGCGTGCAAGACCTTGCCGCGGATGGCACCAACCTGTGGGCGATCGACGGCGGCAATCTGCTCCGCAAACTCGCCCCGACCACGCCATTGCCTTCCGGGCAGCAGCCCGCCGTCAACACCGCCACCGCCGTCGACACGGCGAATGTGTCAACTGTCGCCGGCGGGTTCAACGGCGCGCGCGGTGTCGTGGTCGCCGGCGGGTACGGCTACGTCGCCGGCCAGGACACGATCCGCAAGGTCGACCTGTCGACGGGCGCGGCAACGGTCCTCGCCGGGCTTGCCGGAAATGCGGCGTGCACCGACTCGGCCACCGGCGCCAGCGCGCGAATCAACAGTCCGACCGACATGGCCACGGATGGCTACTACGCCTACACGATCGACTCGTCCTGCGGGCTGCGACGCATATCGCTGGCCACCGGCGCGACCCAAACCCTGGCCGGGGGATTGTCCGCCGACGGTGATCTCACGATCGGGGCGGACGGCAATATCTACCTGACCGCCAGCAACGGGGTGAACACGTGGGTCACCCGTTACAACCCGACGACCGGCGTGCTCACGCCGCAGATCTTCACCTTCCCGGTGGGCTCCTATTCCAACAGTCCCGGCCGCGCGTACGGCATCACCTCCGATGCCAACTGGCTCTACGTCGCCGACAGCCGCACCGACTGGACCGATGCCAACCACTGCTGCACGTTCACCACGAACAGCATCTTCAAGATCTCGTACAGCGGCGCGTCGAGCACCATCCTGACGACCGACAACGCGATGGGCTTCCGCTCGCTGGAGTCGGCCGGCGGCTATATCTACGGCACGAACAACGCCGGCGCCGTGCGCCGGTACTCGAAGAGTGACGGCAGTTGGCGTGACATTGCCGGCGCGGGCACTAGCGGCAGCGCCGACGGCGTCGGCAGCGACGCCTGGTTCCAAAGCGGCGTACAAGACCTCGCCGCGGATGGCACGAACCTGTGGGCTGTCGACGGCGGCAATTTGCTGCGCAAGCTCGCACCCACCAGCCCGCTGCCCTCCGGCCAGCAACCCGCCGTCAACACCGCCACCGCGATCGACACCGCGAATGTGTCGACGGTCGCCAGTGGGTTCAACAGCCCGCGCGGCGTGGTGGTCGCCGGCGGGTTCGGCTACGTCGCCAACCAGGATCGGATCAGCAGGGTCGACCTTTCGTCCGGCGCCACGACAGTGCTCGCGGGCCTGGCCGGCACGACCGGCTGCACGGACTCGGCGATCGGCTCGAGCGCCAGAATCAACAACCCGACTGACATGGCCACCGACGGCCACTACGCCTACACGATCGACTCCAGTTGTGGCCTGCGGCGGATCTCGCTCGCGACCGGCGCGACCCAGACATTGGCCAGCGGCCTGTCGGCCGACGGCTACCTCACGCTCGGCGCCGACGGGAATGTCTACCTCACCGCGAACAACGGCGTGAACACGTGGATCACGCGCTACAACCCCGCGACGGGCGTCCTCACGGCACGGCTGTTCACGTTCCCGGCCGGCACTTACTCGAACAGCCCCGGCTACGCCTACGGCATCACCTCCGACGCCAACTGGCTGTACGTCGCCGACACCCGCAACGACTGGACCGACGCCAACCACTGCTGCACCTTCGCCACCTACACCATCTTCAAGGTCGCTTACGACGCCACGACGAGCAGCGTGCTCACCACCGACAACGCGATGGCCTTCCGGTCGCTCGAATCCGCCGGTGGGTACATCTACGGCACCAGCAACACCGGCGCCGTACGCCGGTACTCCAAGAGCGACGGCAGCTGGCGCAACATCGCCGGCGCGGGCACGAACGGCAGCGCCGACGGCGTCGGCAGTGACGCCTGGTTCCAAAACGGCGCGCAAGACCTCGCCGCGGACGGCACGAACCTGTGGGCCGTCGATGGCGGCAACCTCCTCCGCAAACTCGCGCCCACCAGCCCGCTACCCTCCGGCCAGCAACCCGCCGTCAACACCGCCACCGCCATCACGTCGGGGACGGTCACGACGTTCGCGGGGTCGGGGTCGGCCTCCACGGTGGCCGGGACCGGGCCGTCGGCGGGATTCAACACGCCTAGAGGCGTCGTGACTGCCGGCGGGTTCGCCTACCTGGCGAACGCGGACGCGATCAGCAAGGTCGACCTCTCGTCCGGCGCGACGACGGTGGTCGCGGGCCTGCCGGGCACGACCGGCTGCACCGACTCCGCGGTCGGCGCGAACGTGCGGTTCAACAACCCGACCGACATGGCCACCGATGGCTACTACGCCTACACGATCGACTCCAGTTGTGGCCTGCGGCGGATCTCGCTTGCGACCGGCGCGACCCAGACATTGGCCAGCGGTCTCTCGGCCGACGGCTACCTCACGCTGGGCGCTGACGGGAATGTCTACCTGACCGCCGGCAACGGCGTGAACACGTGGATCACGCGCTACAACCCGGCGACCGGCGTACTCACGCCGCAGATCTTCACCTTCCCGGCGGGCTCCTATTCCAACAGTCCCGGCCGCGCGTACGGCATCACCTCCGACGCCAACTGGGTCTACGTCGCCGACATCCGCAACGACTGGACCGATGCCAACCACTGCTGCGTCGTCACCACCGACAGCATCTTCAAGGTCGCCTACGACGGCGCGACGAGCAGCGTGCTCACCACGGACAACGCGATGGGATTCCAGTCCATCGAGTCCGCCGGCTCCTACATCTACGGCAGCACGAACGCCGGTGCTGTCCGGCGGTACTCGAAGGCCGACGGGAGTGTCATCAGCATCGCCGGTCCCGGCACCGGCGAGGCGGACGGCGTCGGGAGCGCGGCCGGATTCACCGCCCGCGTCAATGACATGGCCGACGACGGAAACATCCTGTGGGTCGTCGACGCCGGCAACAAGCTCCGCGAAATCTCAGCCGCGCCGTTGCCGCTCGCGCCGAGCAATGTCTCCGCGTCCGCTGGCAACACCCAGGCGACCGTCTCTTGGTCCGCGCCGGTCGACAACGGCAGCGGGACCATAACGGGTTACACCGTTACCGCCTCGCCGGGCGGCAGGACCGCCACTACCTCCGGTGCGACGTCGGTGATCGTCACCGGCCTGACGAACGGGACGGCGTACACGTTCACCGTCCGCGCCAGCACCGCGGCGGGCTCCGGACCGATCTCGGCGCCGTCGGGCGCGGTCACTCCCGCCGGGCCGCCAGGCGCGCCGACGAGCGTCACGGGCACGCCCGGCGACAAGCATGTTGACGTCTCCTGGACGGCGCCTGCCGACAACGGCGGCTCGCCTGTCACCGGTTACACCGTGACGACGTCCCCGGGCGGTGCGACCGCGTCCACGACGGGCGCGACGACCGCGACGATCAGCGGCCTGACCAACGGCACCGCCTACACCTTCACGGTCACGGCGACGACTGCGGCGGGCACCGGCCCTGCCTCGGCCGCATCCGCCGGCATCACCCCGGTCGGCCCCCCGGGCACGCCGCTGAACGTGAGCGCGACCGCCACGAACTCCCAAGCGACCGTCTCGTGGTCCGCGCCGGCCAACACCGGCGGGCACCCGATCACGGGATACACCGTCACCGCCTCGCCGGGCGGCGCCAGCGCCTCGACCGCCGGTGCGACCACGGCAACGGTGACCGGCCTGACCAACGGGACTAGCTACACCTTCACGGTCACCGCGACCAACGATCTCGGCACCGGTGCGCCGTCGCTTCCCACGGGCGCGGTCACCCCTGGGTTGCCACCGAACCCGCCCACGGCTGTGCAGGCGGTCGGTGGCGACGCGACCGCGACCGTTTCCTGGTCACCGCCGAGCGACGCCAGCCGGGTCACCGGCTATACCGTCACGGCCGCGCCGGGCGGTACGACGTCCACAACCACGGGTGCCACCACCGTCCAGATGTCCGGTCTGACGAACGGCACGAGCTATACGTTCACCGTTGTCGCGAACAGCGCTGTCGGGAGCTCGACGCCGTCCGATCCGTCCAACGCGGTCACGCCGATCGCACACCCGGGTGCCGTCACCGCTCTCAGCGTCTCGCAATCGCTCAACAACACCCTCGATGTGAAGTGGACGCCGCCAACCTCGGGGATCGTCAGCTCGTACCTCATCAGCGCGACGCCGGGCAACATCAGCCGCAGTGTCGGGCGGCTGGCAATCGGTGCCAGCATCGGCGGCCTGTCCGCCGGGGCGACGTACACGATCACCGTGGTCGCGCAGAACTCGGTCGGGAACGGACCAGTGGTCAGCCGTCAAGGCACCGTCAACAAGGTTCCGCTGACCTCCTACACCGATCTCGCGTGGGCCAACGGCAACAAAGTCATCTCCGATGACGGGCGCTGGGTCGCCTACACGACGGCGCCCACCGAGAACGGCAGCGACATCAACACCGGCTGGTACAGCGTCTATCTGCAGGACACCCAGCAGCTGGTCACGTACAACATCGGCGGCGTCGCCAGCGGTACGTCGCCGGCGCGGTGGAACGTCTCGATGAGCGCCGACGCGCGCTACATCGTCTTCAACACTGCCGCGTCACTCATCGCGAGCGACGTCGACGGACTCAACGACGTCTATATGTACGACCGACAGAACGACACGTTGAGCGTCGTCTCGACCAGCGCACAGGGCGTCCTCGGTAACGGCGACAACGCCAACGCGATGATCTCCGCCGACGGCAGCACGGTCGTCTTCGAATCAACCTCGACCAACCTCGGACCGTCCGCGCCGGGCGGCAACATCTACGAGGTCTACGCCAAGAATCTCTCTACCGGCGCGGTGGATCTTGTCTCCGCGGACGCTCTCGGCAGCGCATGGTCGACCGGCATCATCACCCAGGAGTACCCGCAGGTCTCGACGAACGGCCAGTACGTTGCCTTCGACGCCCAAACGACGGTGCCGATCAACGGGAACTTCACGACGTTGACCGAGACCTTCCGGCGCGACCGCGTCAACCACGTCACCGCGACGGCCAGCCTCGCCAGCGACGGAAACCCGGTGTACTCGGGCTCCAGGCTCGAGAGCATGTCCCGCGACGGCCGGCAAGTGGCATTCGGCGCCAGCGACAGCATCTACAACGGCCAGACCATCACGCCGGGCACACCCAGCAACTCCGGCGACGACTACATCCGGTACATGAACGACCCGATCACCATCATGGCCACCGTCGACAGCGCCGGACACGCGTTCTACAGCGCGTGGGGCACCCACTTCTCACCCGACGGCACCGTCATCACGTTCGATGCCGGCAGCGGCACGGCGATCTACATGCGCCACGACCTCCAGACCCAACTTCTGGTCGCAGGCTCCTGGCTTTGGTGGGGCTACACCGACGGCGTCTTCGCCGCCGACAACCAAACGTTGCTCTACACCTGGGTCGACGAGGGATACAGCGGCAAGTTCAACCACGCCTACCTCTCCCACATCAATCCCAACGCCGCGGAGCAGGGATCCGTCCGCTGGACCGGCTGGCGCGAAAGCGTCAACCCGGCGACCGGCAGTTACGTCTCCCAGGCCAACGACGTGAACGTCGCCACTGCCGGCCCCGCCTTGCAGGTGCAGCGCACGTACAACAGCAGCAACATTGCCAGCGGCGCGTTCGGCGTCGGCTTCACGTTCAACTACGAGATGACCGCGCAAACGGCTCCCGGGTCGGACCCGTCCGGCGCGATGGCGATCAACTACGGCGACGGCCGTCAGCTGACCTTCCACGGCAACGGCAGCAGCGGATACAACGCTCCCAATGGCTACTCAGACCAGCTCAGCAACGACGCCTCCGGCGGCGGGCACACCCTTATCCAAAAGGATGGCCAGACGTTCCACTTCACCGTGGACGGCGTTCTTGACACGATCACCGACGCCAACGGCCGGACGCTCACGCTGAGCTACAACAACGGCCAGCTCGCGACGGTCACCAGCACTGCCAGCGGCCGGCACTTGACCTTCACCTGGAGCGGCGGCCATGTCACCGCGGTCAGCACCGACTCCGTCGGCTCCGCGGGCGAACCACTCACCTGGACGTACAACTACACCGGCGACCGGCTCACCAGCGCCTGCCAGCCCGCCGACGGTGGGATCGCCTGCACCAGCTACGGCTACAACGGCGACAACCAGCTGACCGGCATTACCAACGCTGACCAGCAACCGATCCTCGACCTCGACTACTACAGCGACCACCGGGTGCAGCACGTCGGCGACGGCGGCGGGCACGACACCACGTTCAGCTACCCGTCCGGGCTGCAGGTCAGCGTCACCGACAAACGCGGCAACACAACCACGCAGAACTACGACTCGAACCTCGAACTCACCAGCGAGGTCAACCCGTACGGAAAGATTCGCTCGTACACGTACAGCAACGGCCAACGCACGAGCACGACGGACGAGAACGGCAACACCACGTCCAGCACGTACAACACGAACGGCGACCAGCTCACCAGCACCGACGGCGCCGGCCACACCACCTACTACTCCTACGACGCGTCCGACAACCTGACGGCAATTCGCGATCCACGGTCGGCCAGTGCCACCGACAACACTTACGCCACCACTTTGACCTACGACTCGCATCACAACCTGCAGACGGAAACACAGCCGGCTACCTCCGTCTACCCGAACGGGATCTCGCGGAGCTGGACCTACAGCAACGGGACCGAGACCGCGTGCGACACCGGCACGATCCCGGCCGGCCTGCGGCTGACCGCCACCGGCTGGCGCGGCAAGACCACCCGCTACACCTACACCCACCGTGGCGACGTTTGCACGGTCACGACGCCGCTCGGCCAGGTCACGTCGTACAGCGACGACGAACTCGGGCGCATCACGGCACGCACGGTCACTAGCGACAGTTATCCGGCCGGCGTGACGACGACGTACAGCTACGACGCCGCGGGCCAGTTGCTCACCGAAACCGATGCAGCGATCACGAACGCGGTCACCGGCGTCACTCACCAGCGGCAGGTTCGGTACACCTACGACGACTCCGAGCGTCGCACCAAGAGCACGATCGCCGACCTCACCGGCCACGAACCAGCCCGGATCACGACCTACACGAACGATCCGTGGGGTCGGATCGCCTCCACGAGCGATAACCAGACCAACAAGACAGTCACGCGGACCTACGACGCCAACGGCAACCTGACCGGCATCACGGATCAACTCGGCCGGCACTACACCCTCAGCTACGACAAGAACAACCGGCTGACGACCACCGTGCTGACCAACTTCACCAGCCCGACCGCGAGTGGTTCCCGCGCGATCACGACCGGCACTCTGACCTACGACGACGCCGGTCGGATCGTGACCCGTACCGACGCCAACGGCCGCGTCACCCAGTACAGCTACGACCGGGCCAATCGGCAGACCGCCACGACGCTCCTGAACTACCACAACCGTGACGGCAGCACGCGCAACGTCGTCACGAGTTCGTCGACGTACGACGCCGCCGGGGACGTTATCGATGCGTACGCCGGAAACAACCTCCGGCATACGCACAACTCCTACGACGCCGACGGCCGGCGAGTGACCAGCGTCCTCGACCCGGCCGGGCTGAACCGCGCCACCAGCTATGCCTACAACCAAGACGGCCAGCCCACTGCCGTCACCGTGACCGACGCCAACGGCGCGGTCACGACCGAGACCGGCTACGACGACGCCGGCGACGTCACCCGCCGCACCGTCGACATGCCCACGGGCAACCTTGTCACTACCTACGACTACGACACCCGCGGCCTGCCCCGCACTGCAACCGATCCGCGTGGCAACGTCACCGGCGCAAATCCGGCCAACTTCACCACGACGTACAGCTACGACCAGCTCGGCGAGCGGACGACTACTGCCGCTCCCCCGGTCACCGTCGAAGACAACGGCACGACCACAACGACCCGGCCGACGACGACGACCGGATACAACACGTTCGGACAAGCGCAGAGCACACGTGACGCGCGTGGCAATGTCACAGCCGACGCATACGACGCCGCCGGGCGCCTCACCGAGACCGATTACCCCGACTACACCCCGCCAGGCTCCTCGACGCTGCACCCGACGGCGTACTTCAGTTACGACGACACCGGCAACCTCATCACCGACATCAATACCCGCGGCTACACCACGACGTACGCGTACGACGCCCTCAACCGACCGGTCCAGAAGACCGATCCGGCCGTGGGCACCAACGCGGCCGGGCAGACCGTCACGGCGTACGACGATGCGGGCAATATCGTCGGCACAACCGACCAGACCGGTGCGACGACTAGTTACACGGTCGACGACCTGAACCGTCTCCGCACCGTTGACCAGACGATCCGTCACGCTGGCGGCGCCGACACCCACGCGGTCACGACCACCGACTACAACGACCTTGGCGACCCGTCCTACCAGCAAGCGCCGACTGGTGACGCGAGCAGCGCGATGTATTCGCCGGCGGGCGACCGGTTGACCTTCACCGATCCTGCGGGCAAGCGGTGGCTTTACACCTCCGACTTGGCCGACCAACTCACCTCGGTTACCGATCCCCTCGGCCGCAAGACGACGTACAGCTACGACGCCGCCGAACGGCCGGTGGCGACCACTTCCTACGACGCGATCGGCACGCAACTCGCGCACCAAGGTGCCGGGTACGACGCGGCCGGCAATCTGACCAGCACCACCAACGCGGACGGCTATACGACGACGTACGGCTACGACGCGCTCGGCCGGCTACTGAGGACGACCGTGCCGGTCGACGCCACGACATCGATCACGAGCGGCTACGGCTACGACGCGGGCGGCAACCGGACCCGCATCACGGACGGTCGGGGTTACACCTCGGACGGCAGCGGGACCAAATTGCCCGGCGCCAGCTACGACACTTTGCTCACCTACACACCCAGCAATCAGATCGCCACCCTCACCGAACCGGCGACCGCCGCCTACCCAGACGCGTCCGACCGCACGTGGACCGACAGCTATGACGCCGGCGGCTTGCTCACCCGGCAAGACCAGCCCGGAAACGTGAACGTCACCCACAGCCGCGATGCGCTCGGCCGGGACACCACCGACATCGGAACGACGCCCGCCACGACCACGACGAAGCAGTTCGGGTACGACCTCACCGGCCGACTGACCAGCTTCTCGACGCCGTCAGGCACGCAAAGTGTCAGCTACGACGACCGCGGGTTGCCCACCAGTCTCGCCGGACCGGAGGGCAGCACCACCGCCGGTTACGACGCAAGCGGGCGACTTACCAACCTCACCGACCCGGCCGGCACGCAGGCCTTCACCTACAACTCTCGCGGCCTACTCGCCACCGCCTCCAACCTGTCCGCGGGGGTCGCCCTCACCGACAGCTACGACGACGCCGGCCAGCTCGCCTCGACGGTCGCCACCGTCGGTTCGACCAGCTCGACTCGCAGTTACACGTACGACGGTCTCGGCCGCGTCACGGACGACGAGCTCACGGCCGGCGGCACCACGCGAGCCGACCTCGGGTACAACTACGACCCGCAAGGCAACATCACCACCGAGACGGTCACCGAACCGGGAAACCCCGGCAACGGGACCAGCACCTACACCTATGACCGGGCGAACCGGCTCACCAGCTGGCTCGCGCCCGACACGACCGACACGACGTACGGCTACGACGCAGCCGGAAACCGCACCCAGGCCGGCGCTGCTGCGTACACCTATGACGCGCAGAACCGGCTCCTGACCGGACCGAACTCGACGTACGCGTACACGGCCCGCGGAACCCTGGCGAGCGTCACGAATAACGGCACCACGACGACGTCGACGTACGACGCGTTCAACCGGCTCGTCAGTAGCGGCAGCCAGACGTACGGCTACGACGCGCTCGACCGACTCGCCTCGATCAATGCCACGACGCTGCGCTACAGCGGTTTCGACAACCAGCCCGCCAACGACGGTAACGCGCTCTACTTCCGCGGGCCGAACGGAAAGCTGCTGACGACCACCATGGGCGGCGGCACTGCCATCACCGCGGCCAACGTCCACGGCGACCTGACGTATCTCTACGGCGCCGACGGCACCGTCAGCGGTAGCCAGATCTTCGACCCGTACGGCGCGGTCACGCATTCGACCGGCACCACACCGCCGGTCGGGTTCCAGTCACAACTTGCCGACCCGGCGACCGGCAACGTCTGGATGAATGCGCGCTGGTACAGCCCCGGCAACGCCAGCTTCACCAGCCAGGACACGCTGCTCGGCGCAGCCACCAGCCCGCTCAGCCTGAACCGTTACGCCTACGCCGGCGACAACCCGATCAGCTACGCCGACCCGAGCGGTCACTGCCCGATCAGCAGCACCGGATGGGGCGACTGCAGCACCGACGAGGGCCCGCGCTCGTTCAGCGTCAGCGCGGCGGTCGGGCTCGACATGAACCCGAGCGTGCTCACGAAGTACGCGCTCGCGCCGTCCGCGCCTCCGGGTGTCTCAGGTAATCCATGCACCGGCGACGTGCAGTTCATCTGCGACTACATGGAATCCAACGCGCTCGCCGCGGCAGTTGGCAGCGCGTTCGACAACCTCGTCGGGCAGCCCCTGACGAACCTCATCGACACGATCAACACACCGTCGCAATGGGGCAGCGCCCTGGCGAACGTCGGCCTCGACCTCGTGAACAGCTTCGTCACGCCGTTCTCGAGTTGCATCGACAACCACGACCTTCTGTCTTGCGCGACTGCCGCCCTCATGACGGCCGACGCGCTTACCGGAGTCGGCGCAATTGCCGACAGCCTCCTTGCCGCAGGCGCCGACGTCGCGATCGAAGACACCCTCGGCGGCGAACTAGCCGGTCTAAGCGACGAGGCCGTGTCGGACTCACTCGCGACGACCGCCGAAACCGGGGCGCCCGAGGCCGAACTAGAAGGCGCAGCTGCGGCGGGTTTCCAGGCCGAAGAGCCTGTGCCCGCCCGCGTGGCGCGTGTCATGGACACAGACGTAGCAGACGTGGCGACGAGGCTGGGAGCACCGGGCGCTCCTGACGTATTCGTCACGCCGGCTGGACAGCTGGATGGACTCACGAGCCAGGAAATCGCGGAGAAACTTGCGCTCTTCAACGAAGACGGGTCGTTGCGCGAGGGACCATTCACCGTCTTCGAGTTCGATACACCCGAAGGAATCGCGTCTCCGGTCTTCCGTGACAACCCCGGGTTCGTACAGGGCGGAGCCACCGCAGGTGGTGCTCCGGAATACGTGGTGCCGAACCTCGGCTTCGATGAGCTTCGAAATGTGGTTCGGCGGGATGCCTGGTGACGTGCCAATGTGACTTGGTGATGGAAATGAGCGGAGACACTGCCCGGCAATATGCAGCGGACCATTTGGAGCAGATCGAGGTACGAGCGGACGGTTGGGAAGTGTTATACCGCTGCCCGGTCACGGGGAGGACTTGGCTCAAGGACTACCCCAGAAGCGCCGAGCAAGGAGGCGGGCCAGCGCGTCTCGTGCAGGTGGATACGGGGTGACCCTCCGAATCAACGTCATGACCGTCAGGGGCACTGCCACCGCCTTGAGCGGTGCCCTGCGGAAACGCCCGGCCATGCGCAAGACGAGACCGGCTGGCGGACGAGTCGGCCTGTAAGCCGGGCTGTTATGCCGGCTCCGGGCGACGGGAGTTGCCGCAGGTCAGAGGTACTTTCCGGGTCCAGCTGACATCCGGTGTCACACCGATGTCACACCCGGAGGCGTCATGGCTCGACCCCGCAAGATCACCCACGGACGCGGCTTCTCCTACGAGATCACCTACCGCGTCGAGGGCCGGATGGTCCGCAAGCGGTTCTCCACGATGAAGCTCGCCGAGCAGGCGCTCGCCCGCGCGCAGGTCGCCGCGATCGACGGCACGTACGTGTTCCGCGGCGACGCGCGGATGACTCTGGCTGAGTACGCGCCGACGTGGATCGCGTCGCTGCGGGTCGAGCCGTCGACGCTCGCGGGTTACCAGACGTACTTGAAGTGCCAGGTGCTCCCCCACCTCGGCGGCCGCGCGATGTCGTCGCTGCGGCGTTCGGACATCAACGCGTTCGTCGGCACGCTGATCGGCAAGGGCCTCGCACCACGGACGGTCCGGCACATCTACGCGCTGCTCCCGATGATGCTGCGCTCGGCGGTCTACGACCGGCTGCTCACGACGTCTCCCTGCTTCAAGATCAACCTGCCGACGATCCCGCCGTCGAAGCTGTCGATCCTGACGCCGGAGGAGGTCGGGTCGCTGCTGCGAGAGGCGCGGCCGGACCACTACGCGATCCTCGCGCTTGGTGTCGGTACCGGCATGCGCCAGGGCGAGCTGCTGGGTGTCCGGCTCCGGGCGGTGAACTTCCTGCGCCGCGAGCTGTGGGTCGAGGCCCAGGCTAAGACGCCCGCCGGTGGCGGCGTACCTGTCATCAGCGAGCGGCTGAAGACGCCGTCGTCGCGCCGGCTCCTCCCATTGCCGAAGTTCGTCGTCGACGCGCTCGCCGCTCACATCGAGCAGTACGGCACCGGCGACGACGGCATCCTGTTCACCAACCCGCGCGGCGAGGTGTGGCGCCGCGGGTCGTTCAACGACTCGGTGTGGAAGCCCGCGCTACGCCGAGCCGGCCTGCCGCACGAGTACGGCATGCACGCGCTGCGGCACACCTACGCGTCCTCGCTCATCGCCGCCGGGCTACATCCGAAGGTCATCCAGGCACGCCTCGGCCACAAGTCAATCGTCGAGACGATGGACACCTACGGCCACCTGTTCCCCGAGCACCTGCAGGAGACGGCTGCGGTCCTCGACGAGCTCTATGGCGGAGCGGTCGCGCTGTAGACATGGCGTTCCCCTCACGATCGCCTTGTCAACAGGAGCGAGCTCGGAACGACATACACGTCGCGGGCCGCCCGTAGAGCGGGCTGGGGCCTGCCCCTGCCCGCTCTCCCTGACCGAAGGGGCCGCAGAGGCTCCGGGGTCAAGGGCCGCCGGAGGCGGTCGCGTAGCGACGCGAGCGAAGCGAGCGCCCTAATGGGTGGGCGGCCGTCGTGCAGGCTGCGTTCTGAGCCGCCGGCGGGATGACCATTTAGAGCGCCCGGAGCCTTCGAGCTCTTGGTCAAGACCGTGGCCC
>JAVEEG010000044.1 GCA_030840585.1 Frankiaceae bacterium
GACGCGACGATCGAGAAGGCGATGTCGATCGACGACATGCCGGTGGTCGTGGACTTCGTCGTCGGCAAGGACGCGATGGTGTGGCCGATGGTCGCGGCCGGCACGTCCAACGACGACATCAAGGTCGCCCGCGACACCGCCCCTGACTTCGACTACGAGATGGGTGAAGTGGTGAGCGACTCGTGAGCAAGCACACGCTTTCGGTTCTCGTCGAGAACAAGCCAGGTGTGCTCGCGCGCGTCGCCGGATTGTTCTCCCGCCGCGGCTTCAACATCGACTCGCTCGCGGTCGGCCCAACCGAACACAGCGAGATCTCGCGAATGACGATCGTCGTCAACGTCGAAGAACTTCCGCTCGAACAGGTGACCAAGCAGCTGAACAAACTCGTCAACGTACTCAAGATCGTGGAACTCGATCCGGGCGACTCGGTGCTGCGCGAGCTGCTGCTGGTCAAGGTGAAGGCTGACCTGTCGACCCGCTCGCACGTGCTCGAGACGGTGCAGCTGTTCCGCGCGAAGGTCGTGGACGTCGCGCCGGATGCGGTGACGATCGAAGCGACCGGTACGGCGGACAAGCTTGACGCGCTCATCCGCGTGCTCGAACCGTTCGGTATCAAGGAACTCGTGCAATCCGGGGTGGTCGCGGTCGGCCGCGGCGCCCGTTCGATCACCGACCGCAACACGTTGCGCCCCGTGGAGAGGACCGCCTGAAGCAATGACCGATATCTATTACGACGACGACGCCGACCTGGCACTGATCCAGGCCCGCAAGGTCGCCGTACTCGGCTATGGATCGCAGGGTCACGCGCATGCGTTGTCGCTGCGCGACTCCGGCGTCGACGTACGGATCGGCCTGCCCGAAGGGTCGAAGTCGCGCGCGGCCGCGGAGGCCGAAGGACTGCGGGTGCTCTCGCCGTACGACGCGTGCGCGGAAGCGGATCTGGTGATGGTGCTCGCACCGGACACCGCGCAGCGCGGGCTCTACACCGAGGCGATCGAGCCGACGTTGAAAGACGGTGATGCGCTGTTCTTCGCGCACGGGTTCAACATCCGGTTCGACTACATCACCCCGCCGGAGGGTGTCGACGTCGCGATGGTCGCGCCGAAGGGGCCGGGCCACCTCGTTCGCCGCCAGTTCCAGGAGGGGCGCGGCGTGCCCTGCCTGGTGGCGATCGAGCAGGACGCGACCGGCAACGCATTCCAACTCGCACTGTCGTACGCGAAGGGCATCGGCGGCACCCGCGCCGGCGCGCTGAAGACGACGTTCACCGAGGAGACCGAGACCGATCTGTTCGGCGAGCAGGCCGTGCTCTGCGGCGGCGCGACCGCGCTGGTGCAGGCCGGGTTCGAGACGCTGGTCGAGGCCGGCTACCAACCCGAGGTCGCGTACTTCGAGTGCCTGCACGAGCTGAAGCTCATCGTCGACCTCATGTACGAGGGCGGCCTGTCGAAGATGCGCTGGTCGATCTCCGACACCGCGGAGTACGGCGACTACACCCGCGGCCCGCGCGTCGTCACGGAGCAGACGAAGCAGGAGATGAAGCGCATCCTCGGCGAGATCCAGGACGGGACGTTCGCCCGCGAGTGGATCGCCGAGGACGACGCCGGCCGGCCCCAGTTCGCGAAGTACCGCGCCGAGGGCGAGGCGCATCAGATCGAAGAGGTCGGCGGCAAGCTCCGCGGCCTCATGTCCTGGATCAAGCCCTAGCCGGGAAGCCCCCAC
Source organism: Frankiaceae bacterium (assembly GCA_030840585.1). Taxonomy (GTDB): domain Bacteria; phylum Actinomycetota; class Actinomycetes; order JAFAQI01; family JAFAQI01; genus BP-197. The sequence continues at coordinate 1,723 of JAVEEG010000044.1, forward strand.
CACCCGCGCACTTCGGAGGGCGAGCGACCACGACACGCCGTAAATCAGGCGCGAATCTGGTCGCCAGCCCTCCGAAGTGCGTGGGGTGGGACAAGGAGGCTGGCAGGTACGTGGCGAATGTCGTCGGCATGCGCCGTCTCGTTGCCTTGCTCGCTGCGCTCGCCCTGGTCGCCGGCGGCGCGGGCGCCGCTGACGCCAAGTCCAAGCCGAAGCCCAAGCCGGTGCCGCTCTGCCCGCAGCAGACCCTCGTCCTGTCGGCGATGCCGGTCGAGCTCAACGCCGTGCTCGCGCGGCTCGATCGGCCGGCCGGGGTGACGAGGGAGACGATCGGCGGCCACGACTATTACCTCGGCCGCTCCGGTCACGCCAGCCTCGTGCTCACCCTCACCGGGATCGGCCCGGCCAACGCCCGGCGCGCGGTCGACGCCGCAGCGGATGCGTTCCGGTGCGGGCACCGGCCGGCCTTTCGCGAGGTCGTGTTCTCCGGGGTGTCCGGCGGCGACTACATCGGCGACGTCGTGGTGCCGTCGAGTTGGGCGTACGAGTTCGCGCACAGCGGGGGCTTGGTCTCCGTCGACGATCGCATGCTCGCCACCGCCCGCCGGGTGTTCGCGCGGGTGAAGCCGCACCTGCTCACCACCGCGCCCGCGGGCGATCCCGCGTGCGGCTGCCAGACCAGCCCCGACGCGGTGACCACCGTCGCCGTACAGCATGCGCCGGCGGTCGAGGTCGGCGGCCGCGGGCTGACGACCGATCCGTTCTCGGGCCGGGAGCTGCCGTGCGTGCCCGGCGGCGGGGACGTGTTCGGCTGCGCGCCCTGCATCGTGCAGACGGACGCGCAGCGCGACGGCCCAGCGTTCGCCACCGGCGCCGTACCGTTCCTCGACCCCTCCTTCTTCACCGGCTACTTCGCGTCGTCCGGGGACCATCCCGGCTACGTCGCGCAGGACGAGGAGTCAGCAGCGGCGGACGACGAGGCGCACCACCGGGGGATGGGATTCCTCGCGTTCCGCGGTGTCTCTGACGGTGGCGGCGACCCGCTCTCGCTGCCCGGTTTCCCCGCGCAGTTCTTCTACTACCGGCAACTCGCCGCGGACAACGCCGCGATCGCGACGCTCGCCTTCCTGGCCGCGGGCGGCTGAGCTAGAGCCGCTGGCCGGCCAGCAGCTTGGCCGCGCCGGCTCGCCAGACCGCGTTCGTGCAGGTCGTGTAGTGGGTCCAGCGCGCGCCCTGCAACACCGACATGCAGTCGGCCGCGCGCTCCGGGCCGGTCAGCCCGCCGCCGCCGAACCACGCGTTCATCGCCGCGGTCGCCCGGGCCACGTCGCCGGCGTAGTCGAGCACCGACAGCTCATGGCTCCACTCGTGCACGGCGACGTCGTACAGCTTGCTCATCGGCACGTCCGGCGAGACGTAGAGCACATCGTGGTACCAGTCAGCGGTGCCCCAGAAGTCGTACGCGCGGCTGACGATCCACTGCGCCGTACCGGGCCGGTACGACGGGATCCGCGCGATCGCCGCGTCGAGGGCCTGCCGGAAGCTCGTTGACGCGACCGGTGCCGTGCGGCGGGCCACGGTCGCCGCCCGATGGGCCGCAGCCGGCCGGGTGGCGCTGGGCCGTGGCGCAGCCGTGTGCCGGGGCGCTTTGCGCGGGGCCGGCGTAGTGCGGGTGCCGGACAGCGTGTGCACTTCGCTCACCGGCGCGGGCGCGATCGCGGCGGCCGGCGGCCGGTAACTCAGCGGCGCGGCGTGAACCCGCCCGGCCGGGCCGTGTAGGCCGGCGGCCACCAGACCCGCGCCGAGCACCACGAGCTGCGCGGCGTACCACGGGCGGGACCTCACCGGCCGACTGTCGTCGTACAGACCGGACATCTCAAGGAAACCGGGGCAATCCTGGCCGCCTGGACGGCCAAGCTTGCCCGAACGGACGACCCCGTACGGGTGAACCAATGCACGGGTGACGGGCCCGGTGAGGGGGAATGTCTCGCGGGTGAGCCTGCTATCCGCCACGCGCCATATGGGTCGCTACAAGGACATCGCCCGGCTGCTGCTGAAGTACGGCCGGTCCGATCTCGTCCGTCAGGTCGGCCTCGACGCGGCGCTGGCGGACGACCTCGACGCCGACAGCCCGGAGTTCGCCGAGGCCCGGGTCAAGGGCGACGAGCTGGCCGCCGACCTGGAGCGGCTCGGGCCGACATTCATCAAGCTCGGCCAGCTGCTCAGCACCCGCGCCGACCTGCTGCCGCAGCCCTACCTCGACGGGCTGGCCCGGCTGCAAGACGACCTCGAGCCGTTCCCGTTCGAGGTGGCGCGCGGCATCATCGAGGACGAGCTCGGCGTCCGGCTGTCCCGGATCTACGACGACTTCGACGAGACGCCGCTCGCGGCCGCGTCGCTCGGCCAGGTGCACGCCGCCGTGCTGCGTGGTGGCCGGCCGGTCGTCGTCAAGGTGCAGCGGCCGGGTGTCCGCCGGCAGGTGTTCGACGACCTCGAGGTGCTCGAAACGCTGGCCGAACGGGTCGAGGCGCACACCGACCAGGGCCGCGTGTTCGCGGTCACCGACCTGCTCGGCCAGTTCCGCCGGTCGTTGCTCGACGAGCTCGACTACCGCAAGGAGGCGAACAACCTCGTCCGGCTGGCCCGGATCGTCGAGGGCCGCGATCGGCTCGTCGTGCCGGCGCCGTACGACGACTTCACCACCGGTCGGGTGCTGACGATGGAGCGGATCCACGGCCGCAAGGTCACCGAGCTGTCGCCGCTCGCCCGGCTCGAGATCGAAGGCGGCGCGCTGGCCCGGGATCTGTTCGAGGCGTACCTCGACCAGATCCTCGTCGAAGGGTTCTTCCATGCCGATCCGCATCCCGGCAACGTGCTGCTGACCGACGACGGCCGGCTCGGGCTGATCGACCTCGGCATGGTCGCCCGGGTCACGCCGGAGATGCGGGAGCGCCTGATCCGGCTGCTGCTCGCGGTCGGCGAACGGCGGGGTGAGGAGGTCGCGCGGATCGCCGCGTCGATGTCGACGCCGACGACCGACTGCGACCAGCGCCGGTTTACCGCCGACGTCGCCGAGCTCGTCGAGCGCGATGCGGTCGCGACCGTGGGCCAGCTCGACGCGGGCCGGCTGGTGCTCGACCTCACCAGGGTCTGCGGCGCGGCCGGACTGCGACCGCCGCCGGAGCTGTCGATGGTGGGCAAGGCGCTGCTCAACCTCGACATGGTCGCGCGGATCCTCGATCCCGATGTCGCGCCGATCCAGATCGTGCAGGACCGCGCGGTCGAGCTGGCCCGCGGCGGCATCACGCCGTCGCTGTCCGGGATCCTCAATGCGGCCATGGAGGCGCGCGACTTCGCCGAGCAGTTGCCCGGCCGGGTCAACCGCGCGATGGACGCGTTGTCGAGTGGCCGGTTCGAGTTGCGGGTCGACGCGTTCGACGAGACCGAGTTCTTGCGCGGGCTGCACCGGATGGCCAACCGGGTCGCGACCGGACTCGTGCTCGCGGCGCTGATCGTCGGCGCCGCGCTGCTGTCCAACGTCCGCACCACCGCGCGGATCGCCGGCTATCCGGCGGTGGCGTTCGCGTTCTTCATGGTGGCCGCGATCGGCGGGCTGTATCTCGTCGTCAGCATCATGGTCGGCGACCGGCGGTTGCGCCGCCGTCGCTAAGTTGGGGGCATGAGCCGACTGGTCGTCCTCGTCGCGGAAGAGCTCGCGCCGAGCGCGATCGACGTACTCGCGACCGACTTCGACGTACGCACGATCGACGGCGCGGATCGAGCCGCGCTGCTGCTCGCCATCGCCGACGCCGACGCGGTCATCGTCCGTAGCGCGACGCAAATCGACGCCGAGGCGCTCGCCGCCGCGACCCGGTTGAAGGTGGTCGCGCGGGCCGGGGTCGGCTTGGACAACGTCGACGTTCCCGCCGCTACGGCGAAAGGCGTGCTGGTCGTCAACGCGCCGACGT
>JAVEEG010000082.1 GCA_030840585.1 Frankiaceae bacterium
CCGAACTCATGACGTTGATGCAACAGATCCCGCAGCCGATCGTTGCCCGCGTGCATGGGCTCGCGACCGCGGCCGGCTGCCAACTCGTTGCCAACGCCGACCTCGCGGTCGCAGCGGAGAGCGCGGGTTTCGCCGCGCCCGGCGGCAAGGGCGGCTGGTTCTGCCACACGCCGATGGTCGCGATCGCCCGCAACGTCGGCCGAAAGCGCGCGATGGAACTCGCGCTGTCCGGCGACGTCATCGACGCGCGGACCGCGCTCGACTGGGGTCTCGTCAACGCGGTCGTACCGGATGACCGGCTCGACGCCGCCGTCGCGGAACTCATCGGCCGGGTCACCCGGGGCAGCCGCAGCAGCAAGGCGATCGGCAAGCGAACGCTGTACGAACAGATGAGCCTGCCGGAACCCGCGGCGTACGACCTCGCGGTTGGCGTCATGGCCGGCACCAGCCAGGACCACGACGCGCAAGAGGGCATGCGGGCGTTCCTGGAAAAGCGCCCCCCGCGCTGGCAGCACGACTCTCACTAGCCTGGGCGGGGTGCTCGTCCTCGCCCTCGACAGCTCGACGCCGCGAGTCACCGTCGCGCTCGTCGATGTCGCCGCCGATGCGTCGGTGCGAATTCTCGCCGAGCACGCCGACGACGCCGGCAACCGGCACGGCGAAATGCTCGCGCCCGCGATCGCGACCGTGCTGGCAACGATCGGCGCGGTCGCTACGGATCTCGGCGCGGTCGCCTGCGGGGTGGGGCCCGGACCGTTCACCGGCTTGCGGGTCGGCATCGTGACCGCCGCCTCGGTCGCCGATGGGTTGGGCATCTCGTCGTACGGCGTTTGCTCGCTCGACGCGCTCGCGTTCGCGCACCGCGGCGGTCCGCTGCTCGCGGTCACCGACGCGCGCCGCAAGCAGGTCTACTGGGCCCGCTACGACGCGGACGGTGCGCGGGTCGAAGGTCCGGACGTGTCCACTCCGGCCGATGTCGCCGCGGCGATGCGTGGGCAGGTCGAACGCGTCGTCGGTGCCGGCGCGACCCAATGGAACGACGCGTTCGCCGACTTCACCGTCGAGGGCACGGACCCGTGGCCGCAGGCGAGCATGGTCGCGCGCCTCGCGGCAGACCGCGTCGCGGCGAAGGCACCGAGTGAGCAGCTGACGCCGATGTACCTGCGCCGGCCGGACGCGCAGCCGCCGACGGCGCGCAAGCCGGTCACGCCGCGATGACCGTCGAGTTGCGGCCGATGGGCTGGTCCGACATCGATGTGGTCATGCGGCTCGAGACCGAGCTGTTCACCAACGAGTCGTGGACGGAGTCGATGTTCTGGAGCGAACTCGGGCAACCCGAGACCCGGCACTACGTCGTCGCGATCGACGGCGACGAGGTGATCGGGTACGCCGGCCTCTGCGCGTATGCGCCACACGAGGCATACGTGCAGACGATCGGCGTGACGACATCGAGGCAGGGCGAAGGCATCGGCACCCGGTTGCTGCTCGACCTCATCGCGGAGGCGGAGCGGCGCGGCTGCCCCCGGCTCGATCTCGAAGTACGCGCCGACAACGACAGCGCGATCGCGCTTTACCAGCGTTACGGCTTCAGCCAGATCGGCGTCCGCCGCGGTTACTACCAACCCAGTGGTACCGACGCAGTTGTGATGCGGCGCGAGCGGGCGGCGACATGACGAGGCAGCCATTGGTGCTCGGCATCGAGACGTCCTGCGACGAGACCGGCGTCGGCCTCGTCCGCGGTGCCGAGTTGCTCGCCGACGCGTTGGCGTCGAGCGTCGACGAACACGCGCGCTTCGGCGGCGTCGTACCGGAGGTCGCCAGCCGCGCGCATCTGGAAGCGATGCGACCGACCGTGCACCGCGCGTTCGCCGACGCCGGTGTCGGATGGTCAGACGTCGATGCGATCGCCGTCACTGCCGGCCCCGGCCTCGCCGGTGCGTTACTCGTCGGTGTCGCGGCCGCGAAGGCGTACGCGGTCGCGTTGAACAAGCCGCTGTACGGCGTCAATCATCTCGCTGCGCACGTCGCGGTAGACCGGCTGGCGAACGGCGACTTACCCGAGCCCTGCATAGCGTTGCTCGTGTCCGGTGGCCATTCCTCGTTGCTCGTCGTACCCGACGTCACCGGGACGGTTGAACCGTTGGGGCAGACCGTCGACGACGCGGCGGGGGAAGCGTTCGACAAGGTCGCGCGGGTGCTCGGACTGCCGTTCCCCGGCGGACCGCACATCGACCGGGCCGCGCGCGACGGTGATGCGAACGCGATCGACTTCCCGCGCGGTGTCGTCCGCGATGCGCCGTACTCGTTCACCTTCAGCGGGTTGAAGACGGCGGTCGCGCGCTGGGTGGAAGCGAAGGCGCGAGCCGGCGACGACATCCCGATCAATGACGTCGCTGCGTCGTTCCAGGAGGCCGTCGCCGACGTATTGACCCGGCGCGCGGTGGCCGCCTGCCGCGACCGGGGCATCGACTATCTGGTGATCGGTGGTGGGGTCGCGGCGAACTCGCGGCTGCGAGCGCTCGCCGCGCAGCGGTGCGCCGATGCGGGCATCACGTTGCGTACTCCGCCGCCGCGACTGTGCACAGACAACGGCGCGATGGTCGCGGCGCTCGGCGCGTTGATGGTGCAGAGCGACATCGAACCGTCGCCACTCGATCTGCCAGCCGACCCCGCGCTGACCCTGGCCTGATCGCGCGGACAAGATGGATCGCATGTACGACGCGATGCTCGCCGAGACGGTGCATTTCCCCGGTCACAACGACGACCTGCTCGAGGGCTACTGCGCCCGGCCGCTCGACCGCACTGCGCGCGGTGGCGTCGTCGTCATCCATCACCTGCCCGGATACGACCGGGAGACGAAGGAGTTCGTCCGCCGGTTCGCGGTGATGGGGTTCAACGCGGTCTGCCCAAACCTCTACACCCGGCTCGCGCCCGGCGCGAGTCCGGACGACGCGGCGGCGCTTGCGCGGGCGCAGGGTGGCGTGCCGGACGAGCAGGTCGTCGGCGATGTCGCCGGCGCGATGCGATGGCTCAACGCGCTGTCCACCAGCAATGGCAAGGTCGCGACCATCGGGCATTGCTCCGGCGGCCGGCACTCGTTCCTCGCGTCGACGCACCTCGACCTCGACGCTGCGATCGTCTGCTACGGCGGGCTCATCGTCGGCGAGACGCCGCCGCAGCTGCCGTCGATGGTCCCGCTGGTCGACCGATCGCCGCTCGTACGCTGCCCGATCCTCGGGTTGTTCGGCAACGACGACCAGTTCCCGACGCCGGCGCAGGTCGACGAGCTGGAAAAGACGTTGCAGTCCAACGGAAAAGACATCGAGTTCCACCGCTACGACGGCGCCGGGCATGCGTTCTTCGGACCGGACCGCCCGGCTTACCGGGTGGAGGCAGCGCTGGACGGCTGGGAGCGGATCCAGACGTTCCTCGACACCCGACTGGCTGGCTGAGCACATGTGCACCTACGTCACGGAGACGCTCGCGGTCCGCGGCAGCGCGAAGGGTCCGGACGGCTGGGTCCGGGTGACCGACGCGACCGTCTACTTCGACCATCCGGCGCACGCGCTCGCCGACCACACCCTCAACGTCGACCTGCGCCGGCCGGACGCCGGACCGGGCGCGCGGGTCGCCGTAGAGCTCACGGCCGAGTCGGCGCGGTCGCTGGCGGAGGCGATCCTGCGGATTCTGGACGACCCGACTGTCGCGGTACTCAGCTAACCTCGGTTGCATGCAACGGGGGGTCTGGCGGCGGGTCGCCGCGACGGCGATCGTGTTGGTGACCGGGCTCATCGCCGTGCCGAACGGCGAAGCGATCACGCTGTCGAAGGGCGAGGGATTCGACACCTGCACGGCGCTGCCGACGAGCGCGATGCGATCGATCACGACCTACACCGTCGCGAACATCTACATCGGCGGCGACAACATGGGCTGCGCGCAGCCGCAACTGACCGCCGACTGGGTCAGCACGGTGACCGGTGCGGGCTGGCGGCTGATCCCGACCTTCGTCGGCAAGCAGGCACCGTGCAAGAACGCTGCGGGTGGCGTCCGGATCGGCGCCGACCCCACCGCTGACGCCGACACCGCAGCCACGCGTATGGCGGCACTGCGGTTGCCGGCGCCGAACGTCGTGTACGACGACATGGAGGCGTACAGCGCCACCGACACATCGTGTGCAGCGGCGGTTGCGGCGTACCTCGACGCGTTCATCAGCCGGCTGCACTCCGACGGCTTCCGCGTCGGCGTCTACGGCAGCACCGCGTCGACGGTCGCGCAACTTGTCGCGGCGTACAACAACACGAGCCGGCAGCGGCCGGACGACATCTGGATCGCGCGGCAGAACGGCGGTGACACAACGGCCGACGCGGCGGTGCCCAGCGGCGACTGGGTGCACCGGCGAGTCCGCCAGTACCGGCTCGACCAGGACACGGTGAACCCGCCGAGCGGCGATCCGTCGTCGGCGTCGATCGACAAGGACGCGGTCGACGGTGAGACCGCCGCGCCCACGTCGGATCAGCTTCCGCCGTACGCGGTCTCCGGCACCGCATCGGTCGGTCACGTGAATGAACGAACGACCCCGTCGACTTCTGCGCCGATCGCTGCGACCGACAACGAAGGCGCGGCGCTGTCGATTCTGTGTCAGACGACCGGTGACACCGTTGCCGGCGACCCGGTGTGGGACAAGCTCGCCGACGGTAACTACGTCAGCGACCTCTACACGACGACGCCCGGGGGCCGGGTCTACTCCGGCGCGTTCCCGCTCTGCGACACGACACCGATGGCGCGGCTCATCGCCCCGCTCGACGGCACGCAGGTCAACCGAGGCGCGACGGTCACGGCCCAGGTGTACGTCCCCGAGGCCGCGACCACGGTGGACGTCTTCTGGAGCACTGACGGCGGGACGACGCTCCACCTCGCCGGATCGGCGACCCCGGCTGGCAACGGCGTCGCGACCGTCAGCTTCACCGTTCCCGGCGGCGACGGCACCTCGGTCAAACTGCTGGCTTCCGTCGCCAACAGCACGAACGACACGAGTTGGTCGGTGATCAACGAGCCGTCGGTCCATGTCGTCGCACCCACCACCACGATGGCGGCCGCGCCGGCCGGGACGATCGCACCGACGTACACGTTCCACTGGACCGGCGTAGACGGAGCGGCGCGGCCGACGGCATACGACGTGCAGTACCAGCGCGCGGCGTGGAACGCCGGGTTCGGTCCGTGGACCAGCCCGACGGGATGGACCGGTACGACGAGCACCAGCAAAGCGCTGTCACTGGCCGAGGGTTACGAGTACTGCGTACGCGCCCGCTCGTACGGGCTGTTCGGCAACGTGGGTGATTGGTCCGCGCCGCGGTGCATCGATCGAGCCCTCGACGACCGCGCGATGACGGCCGGCACCGGCTGGGCCCGCGGCACCGCAAGCGGCTACTACAACGGCACGTTCACCTCGTCGAAGACGTACGGCGCCGGGCTCACCCGGACGGGGACGACGGTCACGCGGATCGGCATCGTCGCAACCACATGCGCGACCTGCGGGAGCGTCGCCGTGTACGTCGGGAACACCCACGTCGGCACCATCAGCCTCTACGCGCCGAGCACCCGGTTGAAGCAGCTGCTGACGACGAAAGCGTTCACGTATCGCACCAACGCCACCGTGACGCTGCGGGTGGCGACCTCGGGCAAACCCGTCGTGATCGACGGCCTGCTGCTGTCCCGGATCATCCCCCCGGGCCTCCCCACCGTCGGCTGATCCGGGCCCGACGATCAGCGCAGCGAGAACTCGTAGAACCATTCTTCGCGCACACCCTCGACGCCAGCGCTGAGGAACTTGTTCCGGCGGAGTAGGGCCCTAGCTCTCTTGTTCCTGCGGTGGCAGTCGGCGACGACCGTTACGGTCCGAATTCCTCTCACGTCCGCGTGGTTGGCGATCCACTGAAGCGCCTCGTTCATTGCTTCGTCACCGATGCGCTGACTGCGCGCCGAATTTTCGACGGCGATCATCTCGATGATGTATCCGTCCTCGGCCAAGTCGAGTTTGGCGACGCTGACAACGCCGAGGATGGCGCCCGTATCGGGATGTGCACCGAGCAAGATTGCTGATTGAGCATCACAGGTCGGCTTCACCGTGCGGACAGCCGACTGAACCTGTTTCTCCCAGGGAAAGGGGAAAATCCGTCGTTGACCGGCCCGCTGTTGCCGGGCGCAACTGAACTGGCTCAGTAGTGGCTTGTCGTCAGGTTTGCCTTCACGCCACTCGAGCACGCGAGCGGCGGGTAGGAGCTTGCGGCGCCGGAGTGTCCGATTCTCGCCGTGCAGCCGCAGCTGCCAGGGCCCGACTGTGGTCGGCGTTGCGGCCGTACGTCCGGCGGTATGTCCTGCCTTCGTGGGCCTCGCGTAGACGGGTCAGAAGACTTTTCATCTCTGCGCCTCCGTCCGTGCGATGTCGACAGAAGAACCGCTATCCACGCTAGTGACCTTCCCCGTGGATGTCACTCGACCACTCCCTGGGTTTGTATACATCGGGCGCTGGGTCAACAGGTACCCGTTGGTAGCCATGTCCGACGCTACCTGACGGTGCCACCGAAATTCCCTCCTTGTCCCCAGGGGCCGCTGAGGTCACCCCGAATTGACTGCGGCTTCGCGGCGGGACTAGATTGGCACTCGGAGTCCGAGAGTGCTAGCACCCCCGGCCCACCCGAGGCCCAGTGCCTGACCCCGCGACGGCAGGCGGACGAACCCCATATCCATCCGTCCATCCGTCCCGAAATTTGGGGGAGGCAGGTCGTGACCACGGCCACCAAGGTCAACATCAAGCCACTCGAAGACCGCATCGTCGTGACGGTGCTGGAGTC
>JAVEEG010000102.1 GCA_030840585.1 Frankiaceae bacterium
GATGTGAGCTGGACCGTGCTCGCCGACCCCGAGGGCAACGAGTTCTGCCTGCTCTCCCGCACCGTGCAAGAAGCCCGCGAGTAGATGACGAAGTGCCGCGGGTGTTGCGGCGTAAGGGATTCCGACCCATCGGCCGGCAATCAGCCGTTAATCAGCCGGTACTTGGCTCGTCCAGGCCAGCGAGCCGGCGTACGACGGAGAGCCCCTGCGCGGAGCCGGGCCAGTGCCGGCCGAGCGGTTCCGGACCGGCTGCTCGGACCACCGAACGCAACGCGATCGCGACGACGATCGCGTCGTCGGCGTAACCGAGGACCGGGATGAAGTCCGGGACGATGTCGAGCGGCGACGCGAGGTAGCCGAGCAACAGCCACAACCGGATCCGCACCCCACGTGGTAACGACGGATCGCGGGCCAACCGCGACACCAGCCGGAGCAGATCCGGCAGCAGCCGGGCCGCCTCGGCGAGACCACCGAAGCCGCGACCGGATCGCGAGAGCACGATCATCAGCGCGATCCACACGACCAGCAGCGCGGCGCCGAGCGAGATCAGCAGGTCGGCCCACCACGGCATCGGCCCATCGTGTCAGCGATCGATCTGCCAGGCTGGCCGGCATGAGGATCGCCATCGCCGGCGGCACCGGTGTCGTCGGCGGCTATGCCGCCGATGCGGCCGAAGCCGCCGGTCACGACGTCGTCGTACTCACCCGGCACAGCGGTGTCGACGTCGCGCGCGGCGAGGGATTGAGCGCCGCGCTCGAGGGCGTGGACGTCGTCATCGACACCCTGAACCTGCTGACCCTCAAGGGATCGGCGACCAAGGAGTTCTTCGTCACGACGTCACGCAACCTGCAAGACGCCGCCGCCCGCCAAGGGGTCGCGCATCTCGTGTCGTTGTCTATCGTCGGCATCGACCGGGCGCCGTCGTACCCGTACTACCAAGCCAAGCTCGCGCAGGAAGCGACAGTCACCAAGGGAAAGGTGCCGGTAACGATCCTGCGGGCGACGCAGTTCCACGAGTTCCCGGTGCAGATGATGCGTTGGCTGCGCCGTGGCCGGCTCGCATTCGTGCCACGGCTGCGCTCGCAACCGGTCGCCGCGCGCACGGTCGGGGAACACCTCATCCGGCTCGCGACCGAGCGGCCCGGCGGCACTATCGAATTGGCCGGGCCGGAGGTACACGACATCGCCGACCTCGCCCGCCGGTACGCCGCCGCGCACGAGCCGCAGATTCGCGTCATCGGGCTGCCGGTGCCGGGCAAGTACGGCCGGCAGGTCCGCGCCGGCGCGCTGTTGGCCACCGACGGTACGACCATCGATGGGCCGACGTTCGATCAGTGGCTCAGCAGCGACGACGCCAAGCGCATCGGTCGGTGATCCTGCCGTGGACTTCGAGCTCGGCAGCGCGCGAGAAGTTCTGCGCCGTACGCCGGACGTGTTGCGGGCGATAGTCACGGATCTGCCGGACGCGTGGCTGCACGGCCGCGAGGCGCCGGACGCGTGGTCGCCGTACCAGGTCTGCGGGCACCTGCTGCACATCGAGGAGTGCGACTGGCTCGACCGGACCAAAGCGATCCTCGAACACGGCACCAGTCGGGAGTTCGAGCCGGTCGATCGCGAAGCAGGCTTCGCCCGGTTCGACGGTTGGCCGGTCGGCGACATCGTCGAGCGATTCGCGACCGTACGGCAGGCCAAACTCGACGAGTTGGCGATGCTGGTGGCGCCCGATGACTTAGCCCGGCAAGGACGTCACCCCGACTTCGGCCCGGTCACCCTCGGGCAGCTGCTCGCGACCTGGGTGGTGCACGACCTGAACCACCTGAACCAGATGGTCAAGACGATGTCGAAGCAGTACTACGCCGCGGTCGGGCCGTGGCGGGAGTTCCTGCCCGTACTCGACGTCACATGATCCAGGCGCCGTCGATCCACCGCGCGTCGCCGTCGAGCATCGGCGCGAAGCGCTCCGACCACCACTTGCTCTGCTCCGGGTCGTCGGCCAGCGCGACGTACGCCTCTTTGCTCTCGAACACCACGACGTTGACGACGGTCTTGCCGTCGTCGGCAATCAGGACGTGGCTGCTCATGTAGCCGGGCACCTCGCGCTGGGACCGCCAGGCCTGGAGCTCGTTGCGGAGGTCGTCAGCGCTGACGCCGGACGCGAGCGTGCCGATCATCGTGGTCCCGTACATGGCCCCTCCCCGGGTCGACTCGTGCCGACCATACGTCCGGTCCGGGCTACCCCTCTTGCCAGAACCCGGTTCGGTCAGGCCTACTAGCGGGTAACAGATGTCGGAATCCCCACGAATCACCCCGCCGAGGAGCACGCCGTGGCCAAGCAGGTCAGTGAGAAGGAAGCCCGTCAGGTCGCCGAGGCCGCCCGCGAGAGCGAGTGGAAACTCCCGAGCTTCGGCAAGGAGCTGTTCCTCGGCAACTTCCGCCTCGACCTGATCCACCCGCAGCCCAAGCTGGCACCGGAGGCGATCGAGCGGGGGGAGAAGTTCCTCGCCGAGCTGCGCACGTACCTGGAGAACAAGGTTGACCCGCTGCAGATCGAGCGGGACGCGAAGATCCCTGATGACGTGGTCGAGGGGCTGAAGGAACTCGGCGCGCTCGGGATGAAGATCCCGACCGAGTACGGCGGCCTCGGCCTGTCGCAGGTCTACTACAACAAGGCACTCGCGATGGCCGGCGTCTGGCACTCGGCGCTCTCGACGCTGCTGTCGGCGCACCAGTCGATCGGCCTGCCGCAGCCGCTCATGCTGTTCGGTTCGGAGGAGCAGAAGAACGAGTGGCTGCCCAAGGTGGCGCGCACTCACATCAGCGCGTTCCTGCTGACCGAGCCCGACGTCGGCTCCGACCCCGCGCGCCTGTCCGCGACCGCCGTACCGAAAGAAGACGGCAGCGGCTACATCATCAACGGCCGCAAGCTCTGGGCGACCAACGGCGCGATCGCCGACGTCGTCGTCATCATGGCCGTCATCCCGAAGTCGGAGGGACACAAGGGCGGCATCAGCGCGTTCATCGTTCCGTGTGACGACCCGGGCATCACGATCGAGCGGCGCAACAGCTTCATGGGCCTGCGCGGCATCGAGAACAGCGTCACGGTGTTCAACGACGTGTTCGTCCCGGCGAGCAACCTGATCGGCAAGGAAGGCGCCGGGCTCAAGATCGCGCTGACGACGTTGAACACCGGGCGGCTGTCGCTGCCAGCGATCTGCGCGAGCCAGACGAAGTACGCGCTGAAGGTCGCGCGTGAATGGGGCAACGAGCGGATCCAGTGGGGCGTGCCGGTCGGCAAGCACGAGGCTATCGCGCACAAGACTGCGTTCCTCGCCGGCACCGCGTTCGGCCTCGAGGCGATGCTCGACGTGTCGTCGCGGCTCGCTGACGAGAAGCGCAACGACATCCGGATCGAAGCCGCGCTGGCGAAGCTCTATGGTTCGGAGCTCGGCTGGAAGGCGATGGACGAGTTCATCC